>DATGDQ010000221.1:0-7423 GCA_035310785.1 Gemmatimonadaceae bacterium
CCCGACCTCGGCTCACAATGAAAAGGGGGCGACCGCTGGAGGTCGTCCCCGTATTCAATGCCGGGAACTGGATTCGACCGCGGCTACGGATGCGCCACGCCGCAGTTTCGGCCCGTTACGCTGGCGTGGTCCATTATTAAAACGTTGATCGCATTCCACGGGTCCGAACTGGTCGTGCCGTCCGTGGTGTTGTTGTTGATGCAGGCTCCCGTTTCCAGCGTGAGCGTCCCGAACTCAATCACAGCGCCGCCACCCGCATTCGGGGTGCCAGAAGTAGCCGTGTTTCCAGTGACCGTGCTGTTTCTCAGCGTGACAGCGATGTTGAACAGAAAAAAGGCGCCTATGCTAAGACCAGTGTTGCCCGTCACACTGCTGTTAGTCAACGTGACGGAGCCCAGTTGACCACCAAAGGCGCCGTAGCCGCCGTAGTTACCGGTGATGGCCATGTTGACCAGATTCAGGTTGACGTTGAATTCGACGATGGCGCCCGCAAGGCCGACCCCAATCGTAGAGCTTCCTCCTCCGCCTGTGATCGTGAGGTTCTTGATCGTCACGGGCATTGGCGGCTGGCCGCTGTTAGGCCCGTCAACTTCGAGCACCGGGGCGAACGCGCCCCCGGCATCTACCGCCAGCGTGTAGCCGGTCGGCCCGACGATCTGGAGGCTCTTGTCGATGACTAGACTGCTGGAGTGGAAGGGGATGGGCTGCAGTGCGATCGTGCAGTGGCTCCCGAGCGCGCAGAGGTTGGAGGCGAAGGTCACGTTGGCGCCGGCGGGTGCGGCGGCGATCACCGAGCGGAGCGTCCCGGCGGAGCCGTCGTCCGCGAGGCTGGTGACCATGACCGAGGGGATGCCGCCCTTGGAGAACTCGGGCCCGGTGAGAGATGCATCTCCGCTGCTACAACTACTGACGATGATCGCCAGCGTCAGGGCGGCGGAAATTCGCGCCGTTGTGGCCGAGACGTGATGAGAGTGCGAGCGGGCATCAGAGGCGAGACGCATGTAGATTCTCGGGCAGGAGGTTGAGTGGGGTAAGCGCGATGGTCGAGTCGAACTGCTATGAAGTCAGTAGCTGCGGACTGCCCGAGGAGAAACGGCCACGAAGTTACGCGGACAGGTCGGACTGTCAAGCGTCAGCCGAGAGCAGGTCAACGTTGCCGGCGTTGATGCAACGAATTATTGCACCGCCGACGCGCTGACTTTGCTGCGCGGCGGATGAGCTGCTCTCCGAAGTTGCGAAATGCTTGCTCCGGCGACCTCCCAACGATTCAGCGGAGCAATGCTCGACGCTGGCCGCAGCTCGATACCACTACGTTGGTATCAAAGAGCATTCACGAAGGGATAACAAAACGACCCATACTGCACGAGTCCCACCAGATCTCGCTTCGGAGGGTCGTGCGATCGTCGTTTGATTTGGAGCCGACGCGTTGTGTTGCTTAGATGGCCAGGGAGGGAATTGAACCCCCGACACGCGGATTTTCAGTCCGCTGCTCTACCAACTGAGCTACCTGGCCGAAGAGCGCGTAAGCTACCAACTCTCCGGCACTTCCTCAAGTAATTTCCCTCCCGCACTGCCCGTCATTTGGCCCTGCGCGATGGCTTCTTCTTCGCGACCGCCATGTTGTCCACCAAATTGGGATATCGTCGTCCAGCCTTCTTCGCGCGCGCTCTTGCGCGCGCCTTCTCAGCGCTCGACAGATGCTTCACAGGCCCCTTGGGCCGCTTGCGCTTCCAGGGAGGTGCCTTCTTCGTGGCCATTGTTGCTCCGTCCTCGATGTCGGGAAAATCGATCCACGCAACCATTCGCAGGGGCCATGCCTTGATCGTCCACACCTCGCGTCTCGCACACATCGATCTCGCCAACGAATCCGCCACGCCACCTCAGTGACCGCCGCCACGGCCCCGCGCGCCACGCTCCTCACGCGCCCGATGATCCTCATCTGCTCCGCGAGCTTCGGCGCGATGATCTGCTTCTATCTCCTCCTCTCCGTCGTCCCGCAGTACGCCACATCCATCGGCGCGAGCGGCATCGGCGCCGGATTCGCCACCGGCGCGCTGATGCTCTCCACCGTCGCCACGGAGCTCGCGACTCCGCGCATCGTCGAGCGCTTCGGCTATCGCCTCACCCTCGCGACCGGCCTCGCACTCCTCGGCGCGCCGGCACTCGCACTCATCGGCGCGCACACCATGCCCGCCATCCTCGCGATCTCGCTCGTGCGCGGCGCCGGACTCGCGATCATCGTCGTGGTCGGCGGCTCGCTCGTCGCGTCGATCGTTCCGCCGGAGCGACGCGGCGAAGGGCTCGGACTCTACGGCTTCATCGTCAACGTTCCGGCAGTGCTCGGCCTTCCACTAGGTGTTTGGCTCGCCGCACATGCCGGATATCCGACGGTGTTCATCATCGCGGGGCTCGCCGCGCTCGCGGGCATCGCCGCGGTGCCGGGACTTCCCGCCACACAGCCTGCCCACGAGGAGCCTGTCGGTGTACTCGCGGGTCTGCTCACGCCCGCGCTCGCGCGACCCGCGATCGTGTTCTCCACGACCGCGATGGCCGCCGGCGTCATCGTCACCTTCCTTCCACTCGCGGCGAGCCACGCATCGGAGAACGTCATCGCCGCCGCACTGTTCATCCAGCCCGCCGCCTCGACGAGCTCTCGCTGGTTCGCCGGACACCTGGGTGACAAGCACGGACCCGCCACCCTCCTCGTGCCGGGCGTGCTCCTCTCCGCCATCGGCATGGCGGCGCTCATCCTGATCGGCAGCACGCCGGCGATCATCATCGGCATGGTGCTCTTCGGCATCGGATTCGGGATCACGCAGAACGCGACCCTCACCCTCATGTTCGATCGCGTCTCACCCTCCGGCTACGACGCCGTGAGCGCGGTCTGGAACGTGGGCTACGATGCGGGGCTCGGACTCGGCGCAGTCGTGTTCGGATTTCTGTCGACACACATGGGCTATCCCGTCGCGTTCGCGATGCTCGCGGCGTTCATGCTCGCAATGGTCCTGCCGGCCTGGCTCGATCAGTCGACCAAGGTCGTCACTTGACCTTCACGATCTCGACGCGCTGCTCCTTGTCCTTGCCGATCTTGCCCGCGGTCACCACATCGGCCGGAAGCTGACCGCCGGCCTGCAGCGACGCGACGATGATTGCTCCGCGCTGCTGGCCAAGTGATGCGATCTCGGCATCCGAATACTTCTTGTCCATGTAGATGTCGACGCGGTACGCACCGCCCGCGGCGTTGATCGCCTGTCCCGCGGTCGTCATCAGGTCCATGAACCCCTGCGTCATCGGCGCCGACACCGACGGCGAGCCGTGCACCCAGTCGATCTTCTTGATCGTGAGCTTCCCCTTCCTGATCTCCTCCGCCACCGCGCCGGAGAGCTTCAGCTGCTGACCAGCCGCCTCGGTGCTCATCTCCGTGCCCGCACCGCCATTCGCAGCTGACGCGGCGTTCGCCTGCTGCATCGCACTCGTCAGCGTCGCGATCGACATGGCCGTGACGGCAGCTCCGCGACCCGCCGGCGCTCCTCTCATTCCATTCATCGCAGCGATCTGCGCGAGACTGGGCGATCCCGACGCACCGGCCGCCGCCCCTGCAAGCCCGGCCCTCCCGCCCATTCCCCCCATGCTCGCGGCGCCCACCGCCGCCCCGGCCAGTCCCGCCTTGCCGCCCATCCCCGCCATGCCGGCGCCGGGCATTCCCGGAATGCACGATTGCGAGTTGACCATGCTCGATGCTACCGACGTCTTGTTCTTCTTCGCGTCCGCTGCCGCTACCACGTACTGACCGCCGGGCACCGCGCTGCAGAGCGCGGCCTTGGTGACGCTCTGCACCGTCTTGTTCTGTGCGACGCTCTTCAGCTTCCCGAACATTCCTCCGCCCTTCTTGTGCGGTGCCGTATCAGAGGGGGGAGGCGTCACGATTGCACCCTCTGATTTGACTCTCGTGAGAGTGTCCGCCTTCTGCGCTCGAACAGAAGTCGCAACGAAAGAGCTGACCGCCACGAACGCGAGCACGACGACAAGAGAGGGGGTCTTCATCGGACTGCTCCTTCAGCATGAGTGGCATGCGGGCAGATCGCGGTCGTCTCGAGTGCCGCTCGGCCCTCGGGCCCGTGCCCGCAGAGGGAGAAACGCGGAGAACGCCCAGGATTCTCACGTCCTCCGGACTCCCAAACATTTGCGCTCCCGAAGGCACGGACCCACGTTGAGCGCATGGCCCTGCGCTTGGTGGCGTTGCTGCTCCTCGTCCTGGCGCCCGCTCCCCTCGTCCCCGACTCGGGCACCGCCGACCCCCGATCGATCGTGCGCGAGGCCGAGCGCGCGGTAGAGGCTCGCCGCGTGCCCGCGCTCGCTGCACGCTGGACCGCCGACCTCCAGCGTCACCCCGCGAATCCCGCCGCACTCTTCGCCCGAGCGACGATCGAGCGGCTGACCTATCGCTATCCCGAGGCCAGTCGGGACTACGACCATCTCCGCGCACTCCCCGCGGCCCAGGGCGGGCGCTTTCGCGCATTCGCGGCGCTCGGCGAGGCCGAGATGTACTTCATCGCGGCACGAGAAGCCGACGCGGGCGCCGCGTCGGCCTCCGCACTCGACATTGCTCGCGATTCCCGAGACAGCAGCGCGCAGGTGCTCGCACTCGTGAATCTCGGAATTCTTCGGCTCCGGAGCTCATCGCCGGAGGTCGCGCTCGCAACATTCGACTCCGCGATGCGCGTGCTCCCCCCGCGCGATCTCGAGCTGCGCGCGCGCATCCGGTGTGGACGCGCGTCCGTACTCGCGCGGACCGCGCGCGCCGAGGCGGTGACCGAGGCCAGAACCGGCGCTCGCCTCGCGCGACGAGCCGGTGCCTCGCGCGTCGTCGCCAACTGTCTGCATGTCGCGGCGAGCGGCTACGAGCGGCTTGGCCAGCTCTACGCGGCCGATCGTCTTCTCGACACGGCCGCCGCGCTCGCACGCAGGCTCGGCGACCGGCGCGAGCTCGCGACCATTCTGCAGTGGCGTGGCTATGCAGCCTTCGAGCGCCAACAGCTCGACTCCGCGCAGCGATTGCTCGGCGCGGCGATCGTCGAGGGCGAGGCCGCCGGCAGCATCTCGCCGCTGGCATGGTCTGCGCTGAATCTCGCCGAGGTATCGGTCGCGCTCGACGATCCGATCTCCGCGGAAACACACGTGACGCGCGCGCTCGCGCTCATGCGACAGCTCAGAGATGAGTGGGGCACGACGGAGGCACTGAGCCTCGTTGCCGAGCTGGCGATGGCGTCCGGCGACGTCGATCGCGCGGCGACCCTGTTCGGCGAGCTGAAGGATCGCGCGACGCGCGCCGCGGATGCACCGTTCGTCGCGCAGACGAACATCCAGCTCGCGATGATCGCGGCGCGACGGCGTGATTGGCCTCGCGCGTCCGCGTTGCTCGACAGCGCCGGAGCTGCGCTTCGACGCGCAGGACGTCCCGCGAGGACGGCGGCGCTTCCGTACGAACATGGCCTCGTCGCGCTCTGGCGAGGCTCACCGGCGGAGGCGGAGCGGCTGTTTCGATCGGCGCTTGCTGCGGCGGATACGGGAGAGCACATGTCGCGCTACCTCGCCCAGGGCAGGCTCGCGTCGGCCCGGCTCGCGCTCGGCGACACGGTGAACGCCGAGCGCTGGTTGACCACCGCCACGAACGAGCTCGATTCGTGGCGCAATGGCCTGAGCGACAGCACACTCCGCGTGCTCGCCTTCCAGGTGGCCGACCGTTTCGGCGGACCGGAGCTCGGCGCCGCATCGGTGTTGAGTGCCGTCGCGGCGTCGGGGCACATCGCCGCGGCATTCGAGCTTGCGGAGCGCAGACGCGCGCGGATGTTGCGCGACGCGCTGCTGCGGGCGCGCAATGCGAGGACGGCCCCCGGCACCTCGCGCGACCTGTTCGCGCTCGATCCCTCGCGCGTCTCACTCTCGGCGGTCGCGTCCGCGCTTCCCGTGAGTACCGCGCTGATCGAGTTCGTCACGGGTCGTGGCGGTCAGCCCACGACGGCGATCGTGATCACGCGACGAGGCGAATACGCAGTGTCGATGAATCCCGTCGACAGCATGCGCAACGACATCGCACGCTATCTGGCCGTCGTGCAGAGTGGACGGCCGGACAGCGCGGCGGCCGCGCGTCTCGGCGACGCGATGCTGGGAGCAACGGTGCGCCGGCTGCCGGCCGGCATCACCGACCTCGTGCTCGTGCCCGAGGATGCGTTGCATCGCGTTCCGTTCGCGGCACTCATCGTCGGTGGCCACCGCATGATCGAACGCTACACCGTGCACGTCGTCCCGTCTGCGGCCATCGCTCTCTCGTTGTGGCCCGCGCGTCCGGCACCGGGGCCGGTGCGCATGCTGGCCTTCGGAGATCCGCGCTTTCCTCACGATGCGGACCGCGATGCGCCGGCGACGCGCGCATACTTTGCGGCGTTCGGTGCGTCCGGCGGATTGACGCCGCTCGCCGCTTCGGGAACGGAGGCGCGCGAGGCAGTTGCACATTGGCCGCATTCGGAGGCGATGCTCGGCGCGGACGCGAGCGAGGCGAATCTGAAGCACGCGAAGCTCGATCAGTTTCGCCTGCTCCACTTCGCCACACACGCGCAGGTCGATGAGCGCGCGCCAGGACGCTCGGCGATCGCGCTCGCGGCAGGTGGCGGCGAGGATGGCTTCGTCACGGGCGCGGATCTCGCCTCGCTTCAACTCAACGCCGATCTCGTGATGCTCTCTGGCTGCAGCACGGCCCTCGGTGAGCTGGTCGACGGCGAGGGAATTTTGGGACTGACGGGTCCTTTGCTGCAGGCCGGCGCGCACTCGGTAGTCGCGACACTCTGGCCCGTGAACGATCGCGCAAGCGCGGAGTTCGTGAAGCGTTTCTACGGATTTCTCGCGAGCGGGCACACCGCCGCGGATGCGCTGCGCTCCGCACAGCTCGACGCCATCAAACGCGAGATGCCGACACGGGACTGGGCGGCATTCGTGCTCACGGGCGACGGCTTCGTCCGCCCAGGCGCGACGCCTACTTCACGTTGAATCGAACGATCGAAGAGCTCACATCCGTGCGATCCGCGCGCGTCGCACGCACCCACACATCGTACGAGCTGCTCCGGCCGACGCGCGTGGAATCGGCAATGGCCAATGAAGTGTCGCGCGTGGTCCATGCGCCGATCAGGTCACCGGCGGTCGAGAGCAGCTCCACGCGATAGCTCGTCGCGCCATCGACGGCGTGCCACGTCAGGCGAATCGGCCGCTCGAGGCTGGCGCCGCTCGCCGGCTCGATGAGCGACATGGCTTCGGTTCGCCCGCGCATCACATCCGCGTTCGGCGTCATGCGCCGGCTGCGGAGCGTGAGCGCGCCCAATCCGATCACGAGAATCGCGACCGCGGCCAGAGCGAGCCAGCGCGCGACGGG
>DATGDQ010000222.1:0-5891 GCA_035310785.1 Gemmatimonadaceae bacterium
ATCCAATCCGGGAGCCCCGGCACGCCACCGGGATGCTGCGGTGCGCGCGCGCCATTGAAGCGAGTGCACGCGAGGTCGAAGCTGCCCCAGAAGAAGTGCACGGGGCTGCACTTGCCCACGAATCGGCCGCGAAATACCTCGAGCACGCGCGACGCCTGCGCGAGCGCACACCAGAAATCGTGCGCGGCGCGGGCATCGTACGAGGCGTGCTTCTCATCATCCGGGAAGGGAATTCCGTCGGTGACCTCGACGGGCACTGGCCAGATGTGAACGTCGAGATCGACCGAGCGCAGGCCGGACATGTACCGATGGTAGAAATTGGCGACGGAGCACGGCGCGAGCTCCATCGACCAGGTGCGCCCATTGTCCCGCTGGATCTCCACCTTGTGATCGATGAAATCGAGCTCGACCGCAAAACCGGCGGTGCCGTACGGAATGCGCGAAGTGGTGAGCCCGCGCGCGGAAACGTAGAGCGGGACCTGCCACCAGTGGTTGACCATCGGGGCGAGCGCGAGCCGTGTCTTCCCCACGATCTGCGTCCACATGTGGAGCGTGTCGCGCGTGTCGCTCCACTGAGCCAGCGGAAGCGAGGGCCAGGACGCTCCGGGGGTGCTCACGAAATCGGCTCGATGGCCGGTTCCATGAAGAGCTCGTCGATATAACACCAGCTCCAATCCTCGCCGGGCTGAAAGCTCTTCATGATCGCATGCCTGGAGGAGTGAAAGTGCTTCGTCGCGTGCTTTCCCTGCGACTGATCGCAGCATCCGACGTGACCACACTCCTGGCAGAGTCGCAGATGCACCCACTGCATGCCGAGCTTGAGACACTCCTCGCATCCCTGCGGGGTGTTGGGTGCGACATCGCGCACCTGTTCAACGTGGCTGCACGTCTGGCTGGACATTGACATCGTCGAATCCTCGTGACGTTCCGCGAATATTACATGCGAGTCGACATCTCGACGGCGCTCAGGGTGCGATGAGGGCGAGCACATCGGCAGCGGCGATGTCGCCGAAATACTCGCGCACATCCACGTTGCCCAGCGCCGCCGCGAGCGATTGGCGATCGTAGACGAGCCCGTGGAGCAGATTCTCGAGCTCACCAACTTCGGCGCGACCCATGTAATCGCCGAAGAAGCGCGCGCCGGTGATGCGCCCGCCATGCACATCCAGGCGCGCATCGATCTCGCCGGCCGCGAAGCGCTGGACGCGCTGCACGTTGCACGGCGGATCCTCCCCGAAATTCCAGCTCCAGTTGCCGTAGCGCCGCTCGAGCAGCTCGTGCGCCGCGCGCCAATCGGCATCGTCGATTCGGAGCGACGGGATGGCCGCGCGATCGCGCGAGCCAAAAATCCGCTCGAGAATCCGATTGCGGAGCTCCTCGACGGTGATTGGCTCGCGCAGGAACTCGCGGATGTTCGCCACGCGGCTGCGAATCGACTTCACACCCTTCGACTCGATCTTCCCGGGCTTTGGGCGGAGTGCCGTCGTCACATCGTCGAGATTCGAATCGAGCAGGAGGGTGCCGTGGCTGAACATGCGCCCGGCCGTGGCGAACTGCGCGTTTCCCGAAATCTTGCGGCCGTCGGCCAGAATGTCGTTGCGCCCGCCTATCTCGGCGGGCACGCCGAGCTCGCGAAGCACGTCGACCACGGGCCTGTTGAAGAGATCGTACCGATTGAAGCGCGCATGCACATCGCGCGTCATGAAGCTGAAGTTCAGGTTCCCGAGATCGTGGTAGACCGCCCCTCCACCGGACACGCGCCTGACGACACGAATGCCTCGCTCCTCCACCACGCCCGCGTTGACCTCCTCGATCGTATTCTGATTTCGGCCGATGATGATCGCGGGAGCGTTGACGTAGAAGAGGAGCAGATCATCGTCCTCGATTCTGTTCCGGAGGACGTGCTCCTCCAGCGCCAGATTGAGTCGCGCGTCCGTGATGCCGCCGTTATCGACATAGAGCATGAAGAAAGATGCATCCGAGGCACATCAACGCGCGATACAGGCTTCAGCAACGCGCGTCCTCGGTTCAGATTACGCTGGTACCGTCCCGCGCGTCCGTTTTCCCGATGGACGTCGTCTCGCATGGAATCGCAGGCCTCACATGTCCACATCGCTCTCCACCAATCGCGTCGCGCTCATCACCTACTCGGGCGTTCCCGCGATCACGACGGATGACCGTCTGCTCCGCGATGCGCTCGTCGCGCGGGGCGCCGAGGTCGACGCGCGCCCGTGGGATGCGCGCGCCGATTGGTCGAGGTATCACCGCATCGTGTTGCGCTCGTGCTGGAACTTCCATCACGTTCCGCAGCAGTTCCTGCTCTGGATAGACGAGGTGAAGGGCAATCACGACGGCTCACTCAGGAACTCTCCGGCGCTCGTCGAATGGAGCGTGGACAAGCGCTATCTGAAGGACCTCAGCGATCGAGGTATCGCGATCGTGCCCACGATCTGGGTGAGTGCGGTGGAGGGCGAGCCCGCGCCCAATCTCGACGCGCTGATCGCGGCTCAGGGGTGGAATGAGGGGGCGGTGGTGAAGCCCGCGATCTCCGCGACTGCTCATCAAACGTGGCTGGTCGAGCCCCAACGCGCGCCGGAGCATCAGTCGCGCTTCGAGGCGCTGCTCGCGTCGTCGGCGAGTGGGGTGATGGTGCAGCCGTTCCTCCCGGAGATTCGCGAGGGCGAGTGGTCGCTCGTGTTTCTCGGCGGAGAGTTCAGCCACGCGGTAGTCAAACGCCCGACCGAGGGCGACTTCCGGGTGCAACACGAGTTCGGCGGTACGGTGGAGCGGCGGGAGCCGGAAGCGAAGATCATCGAGGATGCGCGAGCGGCTCTGGACGCGGCGGCTCGAGCCACCGACACTCCGGTGCGCGAGATTCTCTACGCGCGGGTCGACGGGATCATCCGGGACGAGGCGCTCCTGCTGATGGAGCTCGAGGTCATCGAGCCGGCGCTGTACTTCTCGCACGCGCCGGGAGCCGCGGCGCGCATGGCCGAGCTGATCGTCTCGACATAGCGGCCGCTCAGGGAAGTCGTTTGGGGGCGCGCGAGCCGAGAGCGCCATCGATCCAGAACGTCTGGCCATCGAACCAGTAGAGAGCGAGCTGCTCGAGCTCACGGGCAAGGGCGGCGGCGTCGCGTCGGCTCATCGCGATCGCGAACCCGCGCTCACGGTGCCTCGCATCCGGTGATTCGCCATCGGCCGTGACGAACTTCAGATTGAGCGAGACGAGTCGTCGGCGCATCCGATAATAGCGCAACAGGTTTGTCCATGCTTCGGCTCGTTTGCCGCGTGGATTGCAGGGCGTGACGATGGCGAAGCTGGCGCCGAGTCCGAGGTTTGTCAGAAGTTGCCGGAGGTCATCGCCGATGGGGAGGCGCAGATCGACCTTGATCTCGCGAGCCGGGCCGATGAGAAGCCTGGTGTTCGCGTAGGCGTCCCACAGCCCGTCATCAGTCATGGAACAACGTGTAACGAGGAGCTCTCCCATGCGGGATCGCAGTCCGCTCGCGACTTGGACGATGGCTGGTGCGCTCGTGCTGACGCTCGCGGCGACGACGAACGTGTCGCGCGCGCAGACGGACTCGACGTGGCGCGATCACGAGCGCGCACTGCAGGCGGCGAGACAGGCGAACGACACGACGGTCTATCGCGCGCAGCTGAACGCGATCTACGCGGGAATCGGCGCGACACAGCGGATCGCGACTCGATATGCGGCACTGGCGCTTGGCGCGCACGACATCGCGGGCGCGTCGCGCTGGATGGGCGCTCTCGCGGCGATGGGGGATGCGCTGGACACGGGACTCGTATCGCAATACGGCGCGCTCGCAGGCCCGCGTGCCGTCGACTCGCTGCGGGCGACGAACGCGCTCGCGATGCGCGAGGTGGGTACCCCGATGCTGGTGGCTCGCCTCCCGGATGCGGACATGATCTCGGAAGACATCGCGTACGATGCGAAGTCCGACCGCTTTCTCGTCAGCTCCGTTCATCATGGGGGCATCCATGCCATCGCGCGCGGCCGCACCACAACGCTCGTGGAGCCGGGAGCACACGGCACGTGGGGAATGTTCGCACTCGGGGTGGATGCGGCGCGCAACACGCTCTGGTCCACGACAGTCGCGCTCTCGCCGATTACCGCGAACTTCTCGCCTGCGGATTCGGGCCGCTCCGCTCTCCTGAGATTCGATCTGCGCAACGGTGAGCTGCGCGGCACGTACGCGGCTCCCGATACCGGTGCGCACGCCCTCGGCGATCTGGTCGTCGCGCGATCCGGCGCCGTGTACGTGTCCGATGGTCTTGGGGGAGGAGTCTACGCGCTCGCGCCGGGAGGCGACTCGCTCCGGGTGCTCGTGCCGCGCGGCGCACTTCGCTCGCCTCAGACGCCCGCACTCTCGAGTGACGATCGAACGCTCTTCGTTCCGGACTACTCGATCGGCATCGCTGCCGTCGATATCGCGAGCGGGAAGGTCACCTGGCTGACGCATTCGGATTCGCTCGCGCTCACCGGAATCGACGGCATGTACCGCGTTGGCAGCGATCTCATTGCCATACAGAACGGGTCCGATCCCAATCGCATCGTGCGTCTCACGCTCGATCATTCCATGCGGCGCGTCACGGGCGCAGCCGCGATCGCTCGCGGCCCCGCCGCGTCGAGTCTCACGCACGCGACCGTCGTGCGGGGCTGGCTCTACTTTCTCACGAAGAGCGGCTGGGAGCGCGCAGCGGAGGATGGCACGATGACCGCGGCGGCGAGCGCGGCGGAAGCACCGGTGATCATGCGCGCGCATCTCGCGCGGTAGCGCGGTGGTGCGCGCGGTGGGCCGGCGCTCGCGTCAGTTCGCGGCGCTCGCCGTTCCACACCTGGATGACGGTGCCTTCGCCGTTGGTGCGACGCCCGCCATGTACAGGTGGCGAATCTCGGGAATCGGGAGCGCACCGTAGAGAAGCACCGTGTCGTGATAACGGCACAGGTTGAAATCCTTGCCGGCACGCTTCTGCGCATCCTGCCTCAGGCGCGTCCACTCCTCCACGCCAGCGAAGTACGCGTTGAGCTGCACGTAGTCGAGCTGCGCCCGCTGCAGCTTCGCCTCGGCCTCCGGCCGCTCCTGAAACGCATCGCGCATCATGAACGCCACGGCGGAATCACCCGGCATCGAGCGTGTGTGCAGGCGGATGTCGATGATCACGTTGCTGTAGATGCGCAACATTCCCTTGAGATCGGTGAGCCTCATCTTCACGGGATCGCCCCCGTCGACGTGCGCGTCGTACATCATCATGTGCTCGGTGTACACCGCCCACCCCTCGACATAGGGAGTGTTCGAGTAGATGGATCGGAGCAGGCGGCGCCAGTCGGGAGTGATGAGATTCGCGTACGCACCCTGCACGACGTGTCCGGGAATTCCTTCGTGCACGGTGAGGTCGAGCATCTTGTACGTGTTGTACTCCCGCAGCTTCGAGTCCGCGCGCTCGGCCGTCCACTCCTTCGGGATGGGCGTGACCCAGAAGAAGGTCGCGAGATTCGGATTGAGCGGAGGGGCGAATACTGCACCCGCCACGCCGTACACGCCGCGCATGAACTCTGGTGTCGGAATGACGTGCAAGTTCGGGAACGAGTCGAGCGAGACCAGTCGCTCATCCCGGACGACGCGCGTGAGCGCCGCGACATCGGCTTTCGCCTGCTGAAGCAGCGAATCGCGATTTGCGTGCTCGGCGCCGATGCGCGCGAGCGTCTCGCTCACGATGGCGTTGAGCACGGCGGTCGAGTCACCCGTGTGCCTGTGGTTGGGAAACCAGGTGTCGTGAAGCGGGCGCGCCAGAACCAGCATCTCCGCGCGCGTCTTTCGCATGCTGTCTTCGGCGATTGCGAGTGCCTCGTTGGGCGTGAGCGACAC
>DATGDQ010000223.1:0-2271 GCA_035310785.1 Gemmatimonadaceae bacterium
ACGTGCGCGAGCTGAGCCACGTGATCGAGCGTGCGGTGCTCTGGAGTCAGAGCGACGCGCTCGAGGCCGAGCAGCTGTCGCTCTCGAACATGGATGCGGCATCGGCGCGGGTGAGCGCCGGCGTGACGAGCACGGGCATCACGGCGGGCGCTGGGAATGGCGGCGCGCACGCGGATACCGGCGCCGACTACGGTACGCCGATCGCGCCGCCGGGAGCTCTTCCGCCGCGAGGAACGGATCTCGCGCAGTGGGAGAAGTCGATGATCGAGCAGGCGCTCCGCGAAGCCAATGGCAATCAGACCCAGGCCGCACAACGGCTGGGCGTCAGCCGTGACACACTGCGCTATCGTCTCAAGAAATTCGGCATCCAATAGACACGTGCACGTAATCCTGCTTGGAACGGCTGCGGGGGGAGGCTTTCCGCAGTGGAACTGCTGGTGTCCGACGTGCCGCATTGCACGCGACGACCCGGCTCGCGCGCACGCGCGCACGCAATCCTCGATCGCCGTCAGCGCAGACGGCGTACGGTGGTTCCTCGGCAACGCATCGCCGGACGTACGCGAGCAGATCACGCGGCTTCCGCACCGGGAGGTGACCGGGGTGCGGCACGTCCCCGTGGAAGGCATCGTCCTCACCGACGCGGAGCTCGATCACACGCTGGGTGTCACGCTCCTGCGCGAGGGACGACTGCTGCAGATCATCGCGACGCAGGCGGTAATCCGAACCATCGCGGAGGATTCGCGCATACTGCCGGTGACGCAGGCATTCGCGGACGTGCGGACGTTCGAGATTCCACTCGGAGAAGCAACGCCACTGGACTACCGGGATGGGACGCCGAGCGGGCTCACGGTCGAGATGAGGGCGGTGCGGGGCGATCCGCCACGATTCGCGAGCAGAGAGGAGATCGGGCACACGGTCGCCGCTTTCATCACGGACACGTCGAGCGGCAAGACGTGCGCATTCGTGCCGGGATGCGGAGGTCTCGGGCCCAAGCTCGTGTCGCGGCTCAACGAGGCGGAGCTGCTCCTGTTCGACGGCACCTTCTGGACGAACGACGAGTTGATTCGCCTCGGAATCTCGGATCGGCCGGCTTCGTCCATGGGACACGTGGCCATTTCCGGAGCGGAGGGCAGCCTCGCGGTGTTGTCGCAACTCGATTGTCGCCACAAGGTTTACACGCACATCAACAACACGAATCCGATGCTCGTCGAGGGATCGCCGGAGCGCGCGGTGGTGGAGGCGGCCGGCGTGCTCGTGGGCATGGATGGAATGCGCTTCGAGATCTGAGGCGCGCGTTTTGCGCGCGTGACGTGTCCCCCACTACGCGGTAACTCTGGTTCATGTCCACTTCTCTGCTGTCCGCGCCTACGATCGCGGCTCCCCCGAAGCCGCCGGTTCCCGCGCTCGACCGGCCTCTTTCGCCCGAGGCTCTGGTGGCGGCGCTCCGCGGTTTTCACGGATCGTACTACGTCGAGCATCCGTTCCATCGCCTGATGCACGAGGGCAAGCTCTCGCAGCGGCAGATGCAGGGGTGGGTGGCGAACAGACTCGCGTACCAGCGCGCGATTCCGCGCAAGGATGGTGCGATCATCTCCAATTGTCCGTTCCCCGAGGTGCGTCGCAAGTGGATCCAGCGCATCGTCGATCACGATGGGGTGCGGGCAGGCGAAGGTGGTATCGAGAAGTGGATTCAGCTCGGGATCGCGTTTGGTGTACCGCGCGAGGAGATGGAGGACGAGCGGCACGTGCTGCCTGGTGTGCGGTTTGCCGCCGAGATGTACGTCACGTTCTGCAAGACCAGGCCATGGGTGGAGGCGGCGGCATCATCGCTCACGGAGCTGTTCGCGCCGGACATCATGCGCCGGAGACTGGAGTCGCTGCCGAAGCATTATCCGTGGATTCGTGCGGACGCGTACGACTACTTCAACAGCCGGCTCACGCAGGCGCCGCGTGACAGCACGCACGGTCTCGAGATCGTGACGACGTACTGCACGACGGTGGAAACGCAGCAGCGCGCCTTCGAGGCGCTCGCGTTCAAGATCGAGATGCTGTGGGTGATGATCGACACGATCCACAATGCGTATCGCGAGGAGTGAGCGGATGACACTCAGCGCTGCTTCGCGGCCGAAGCTCTGGAAGTTTGCGCGCGTGCAGTTCGACGAGGCGCGACAGCGGAACGTGCTGCAGTATCCGGAGGGCGCGGTGCTGTTGAACGACACGGCAGCGGAAATGCTCGCGCTGTGCGACGGCACGTTGACGCTCGCGGAAATA
>DATGDQ010000224.1:0-5054 GCA_035310785.1 Gemmatimonadaceae bacterium
CCGCCGCACTCGCGACCTGCTGCGCGGTTCTGCTCGCGCGCTCCAGTGGGCGCATCAGCTTCTTCAGCTTGCCCTCGGCCACCTCCAGCGTATGCGGCGCAGTCGCGGCGAGCCGTTGCACCGGACCCGAGAGCTCGTATCCGGCCAGTCCTATCGCCGCGATGAGCGCGACGATGATGATCCCGGCTCCGAGTGGCGGATCGATCTTCGCGCGCGCGAACAGTCGCACGAGTGGGCTGAGCAGGAAGTTGAGCAGCATCGCGAACACGATCGGGAGAAGAAACTCGCGCGCGAAGTAGATGGTGTAGATCACCGCGAGCACCGCGAGAATCCACACGCCCATGGTCAGGCTGTGCAGCGAGTCCAGCGCACGCGCGGTCTTGTCGATGTCCGGCTGGGGCGCCGGAGAGTCCACGACCGGCTCGTCGTTCGCCTTGGCGACGAGATCCTTCAGCGCGGAGTCGTCCTTCCGCACACCATCGGCGCCACGATCATCGTCCCGAGTGACGGTCACGCAGGCACTCCTCCCCGCACCTTCCGGGGTTTCTTGTGTTTGTTGGCCATGACGAGAGTCAAAGCAAGGGGCGAGCCGTACGCGACAATAGTGAAGGCCGAGGCCGCATCGGGAGGTTCGTCCACAAGAAAAAAACAGCCGTGGCTCGCTTGACGAGTTCGGCAGGCGGTCGTATGGTAGGCGATAATACCCGATGATCCCGTCCGCATACCGAATTCTCCCTCCCACGGGATCATCAGTCGCCCTCCACGGTCACTCCGAGGTCTCGTGCGCGCACTCAATCGTTTGGTATTGGCTGCACTGCTTCTCGTCCTTGTCCCAACGGTGCTCGCCGCGCAGGGCGGCGGCACGATCAAGGGAACGGTCACGGATACCGCGACGGGTCCCGTGGTCGGCGCCATCGTCACGGTGGATGGCTCTGTCCTGCTCACCCAGACGAATGCGCGCGGAGGTTACGAATTTCGCGGCGTGAGCCCCGGCAGCCACCAGGTTCGCGTTCGGGCGCTCGGCCACACGCCCGCGACGCAGACGGTGACCGTGGTGGCGGGCGGCTCCGTGACGGCAGACTTCTCGATCGGGAGCAACGCGGTGGAGCTCGCGCGAGTCGAGGTTCTCGCGGGCTCGCGCGCTCGCCACCAGGCGGCCGACGAGCTCGCGGTGCCTGTGGACGTGTACACGACCGAGCAGATCACGCAGCAGGGCACTCAGGAGACGGGCCGCATTCTCGCCCAGCTCTCGCCGAGCGTGAACATGCCGCACCAGAGCGTCACGGATGCCAACGACATCGTGCAGCCCTTCACGCTGCGCGGCCTGAGCCCCGATCACACACTCGTGCTGATCAACGGCTGGCGCCAGCATCAGACCGCGCTGCTCAACACGTTCCCGTATGGTAGCGGCGCGGGATCCAGTGGCGTGGACCTCAACGCGATTCCCGCGGGCGCGATCGATCGGATCGAGGTGCTGCGGGACGGTGACGCGGCCGACTACGGCTCGGACGCGATCGCCGGCGTCGTCAACATCAAGATGAAGGAAGGACAGTTCTCCCCGTTCCTGAACGTCGAAGGTGGGCAGTACCGCACGGCCGACTATCCCGCCGATGGTGCCGGCATCGACATCAACAGCGGCGTTGGTCTCAAGCTCGGTCGCGGCTCGCTCACGCTGTTCGGTGAATTCAAGCACGACGATCCGACCAATCGCGCGTGGCCGGCATACTTCGCCGCCGACGCGAACGGAATCACGGACGATGTCGATACGCTGACCGGCAGGATCATTCACAAGAACAACGGGATCAAGCAGCCCGTCTATCACTGGGGTGATGGGGAGATCAAGAACGAGCAGGCGTACATGAACTTCCGGATGCCCGTGAACGCGTCGGGGAACACGGAGATCTATGCCTTCGGCGGCTTCAGCCACCACTTCGGCACCGGCAACGGCTTCTATCGCTTTCTCGACAGCCCTCGGAATTGGCCGCAGATCTACCCGTTCGGCTTTCTTCCTGAGTTCGATCCGACGAGCAAGGATTACTCGGTCACCGGTGGCATGCGCACCGTCGTAGCCGGCTGGTCGCTCGACTTCGGCGGCTCGTATGGGTTGAACACCTTCGACTACAATCTCCGCAACACGCTCAATCCGTCGCTCGGTCCCTGCCTCAACGTCGCGTGCGCACCGGGCCCCGATGGAGTTCTGGGCACGGCGGACGATCCCGGAATTCCGAATCAGACGACGTTCTTTGCCGGACGCAATCGCAGAAGCGAGTACGAGCTGGGCATCAACGGATCGAAGGCGTACGAGGTTGGGCTGCCGGCGCCATTGAACGTTGCGGCGGGCGTGCTGTTCCGCGGCGAGGACTACGCAATCAAGGCGGGCGAGCTCGCGTCCTACATCAACGGTGGTCATCTGGCCCAGGATTCCGCGAGCGCCGATCCGAGCGGGGTCGCGCCGGCGGGGTCCTCGGTGTTCGGCGGCTTCCGTCCCCAGGATGCGAGTGATCACAGCCGCACCAACATCGGAACGTACCTCGATCTCGAAACGAATCTGACGCCGCAGTTCCTGGCGAACGTCGCGGGACGTTTCGAGCATTACAGCGACTTCGGCTCGAGCGTTTCGGGCAAGCTCGCGCT
Source organism: Gemmatimonadaceae bacterium (assembly GCA_035310785.1). Lineage (GTDB taxonomy): Bacteria > Gemmatimonadota > Gemmatimonadetes > Gemmatimonadales > Gemmatimonadaceae > FEN-1250. The sequence continues at coordinate 2,635 of DATGDQ010000224.1, forward strand.
GCGCTATCAGCCGGCGAAGCAGTTCATCGTCCGCGGCTCACTGAGCAACGGCTTCCGCGCGCCGGGATTGCCGCAGAGCTACTTCAGCCACATCACGACCAACTTCATCGGTGGCGCGCCCTTCGAGATCGGCAACTTCCCGGTGAACGCACGCCCCGCGCAGATCTTCGGCGCGAAGCCGCTCAAGGAAGAGAAGTCGGTGAACATCTCGAGCGGCATCGCGTACACGCCGGTCGAAAACTTCACGATCACGCTCGACTACTTCCACATCAAGATCACCGATCGCATCCTGCTCGGCGCCACCTTCGCGGACACCGTGGCGGCGGACATCCTCGCCGACTCGGGCATCACGGGAATCGCGGGCGTCCAGTTCTTCACGAACGGACTGGATACGAAGACGGACGGCATCGACATGACGGCCAACTATCGGATGCCCGTGGGAAATGGAACGTTGGACTGGAACGTCAACGGGAACTACACACGCAACAAGATCACGCGCGTCGCTCCCCTTCCGGCCGTGCTGCAGGGCCGGCCCACCGATGTTCCGAGCATTCTCGATCTCGTGACGACACTCGGCATCGAGAAGGAGCGACCGGACTGGCGCGGTACACTCACTGGCCAGTATTCGCTCGCGCGATTCCACGCGCTCGCGCGTGCCTCGTACTACGGAAAGTTCACGTCGGCGCAGCCGAGCTTCACGGATGCGGAGACGTTCGGCGGCAAGACGCTCGTCGACACCGAGATCGGCTATCGCTTCAATCAGATCAACGTCTCGATCGGCGCGCGCAATCTGTTCGATGTCTATCCCGATCAGGCGCAGAAGGAGTTCAACAACAACGACCGCACGTTCCCGTGGGCCGCGGCGAGCCCCTTCGGATACAACGGACGTTATCTGTACACGCGAGCGGAGATCGTGCTGGGCTGGTGACCGAGGCAAGACCTGAATAACGAAAGAAACCCTCCGGCACTCGTGTGCCGGAGGGTTTCTTTCGTTCGGGTGAGATTCTGCTAATGCCCCGTGACGCGATTCCAGGCGTCGCGAACCGCATCCTTCATGTGGTCCCAGGTGCTGCTGCCGCGATGCTCGTACTTGTCCCAACCCTTCCGCAGATCCGGCTCGACGTCGTTCCACTGACGCCCACGGTATTTGTTCGCGGCCTCGAATCCGTAACGATATCCGGGCGAATAGTAGTCATACCCTCTATCTGCCTGCGCATACGGACGAGCGCGCCAGTTGTCTCGCCAATACGACTCTTCGGAATTCCACGTGCGTTGATCGCCCGTGGCCCCGAAGCCCTGCGTGGGGTTCATGTCACCTGCCGCCATCGCAACCTCCCTGAACAGGTTCAGGTGGCGGGCGTGCAGATGGTGTGCCGCACCGAAGGCCCTCCGCAAGAAAAGCCCTCCGTCGGAATAGGCGGAGGGCTTCGTCGACTCGCCGCCATTACATCTTCGGCAGCAGCACCTTGTCGATGACTTGAATGACCCCGTTCGACTGATACACGTCGTACACGGAGATCGTCGAGACGTTGTTCGATTCATCCTGCAGCACGATGTTGTGGGGACCGTTCATGCGCGCCCACAGCTTGCCGCCGGCTACCGTCGTGAACTGCGCGGTGCCCTTGCCCTTCCTGATCGCGTCGGCGATCGCCGCGTAGTCGAGCTTACCCGCGACCACGTGGTACGTCAACACCTTGGTCAGTGCAGCCTTGTTCTCAGGCTTGAGCAGGTTGTCCACCGTGCCTGCGGGGAGTGCAGCGAACGCCTCGTTCGTCGGCGCGAACACCGTGAACGGGCCCTTTCCCTTGAGCGTGCCCACGAGATCCGCCGCCTTCACGGCCGCGACGAGCGTGGTGTGATCCGCCGAGTTGACGGCGTTGTCAATGATGTCCTTACCCCGCGACATCTCCTTTCCGCCGACGACCACATCGCCGTTCGACGACATCGCCATCGTGCCATCCGACATGTCCTGTGCCGCGAGCGGGGCCGCGAAGGCCACCACCGATAGCGCTACGATAAGCTTCACGTTCTGGAACATTGCGTGGATCTCCGTGAGTGACAGTGCGTGCGGTCCGCGGCGCTCGGTGCGCGCGGCAAGCCACGCACATTCGCGTGACCTGCGACTCATACGCGCACTTCGAGCGATTGGATCTGTCGCTCACGAGAGAAAGTGCCTCGCAGTGTCGAGACATCCGTTGGACACGCGTCCCACGTTCAACGCTCGATCGAAAATCCGTACAGCGAGCCATCGAGCCCTCCGATCACCAGCATGCGCCCCTCGATCTCCGGTGACGCGATGAAGCCGTTGAGGTACGAGCCCGGCCACTCGGGCATCGGCCATCGCCACGCGATCTTCCCCGTGCGGCGATCGAGCGCGGTGAGGCTCGCCTTGTGGCGCATCTGGTAGGGCGACGCGCTCG
>DATGDQ010000225.1:0-5258 GCA_035310785.1 Gemmatimonadaceae bacterium
GCTCACCGTGTAGGTCTCGTGGCCGAGCTTGAGCTCCCGCTTGATGAGGCTCTCGAGCTTCGCTGTCATGGTTCCTCCGTGCACTTCGAGGCATAGCTGTGCGTGTGAGCAGGGCGAAATCCATGCTCGCGAGCGCTCTGCGGCACCCGCTGAGCGGGGTAACATGCACCTGGCCGACGAGCTAGCTTTCGTGGCTGTCAACCGAACGCTGGCTCTCAGGAGATCTCCCGAATGCGAATGCTTGTGCTTGGCGCGGGCCTGCAAGGCTCGGCCTGTGCGTACGACCTGCTCCAGAATCCCGCCGTCACCGAGGTTCGGCTCGCCGACCTGAACATTTCGCACCTCCCGGAGTTCCTGCACGAGTATTCCGGCAAGCGACTGATCCCGACGCCGCTCGATGTTCGCGACCGCGACGCCGTGCTCGCCGTGATGCGCGAGAGCAAGGCGACGATGAGCGCGATCCCGTACTATTTCAATCTCGAGCTCGCGCGGCTCGCCGTGCAGGCCGGAACGAACTTCTGCGACCTCGGAGGCAACACCGAGATCGTGTTCCAACAGAAGGAGCTCGACGCCGAGGCGCGAAAGGCGAAGGTGTCGGTGGTGCCCGATTGCGGGCTCGCGCCGGGAATGGTGAACATCCTGGCCCAGTACGGCATCGAGCAGCTCGATGAGGTGAAGTCCGTCAAGATCTTCGTCGGCGGACTGCCGCAGAATCCCGAAGGCCCGCTCGGGTATCAGATCGTGTACTCGCTCGAGGGTGTGCTCGACTACTACACGACCCTCTCCTGGATCGTACGCGATGGGAAGCGCGCGCAGGTGAAGGCGCTTTCGGAGCGGGAGGCCGTGATGTTTCCGAAGCCCGTGGGCGAGCTCGAGGCGTTCCACACTGCGGGCGGACTCTCGACGATGGCGTGGCGGTACGAGGGGAAGATTCCGTCGATGGAGTACAAGACCCTCCGGTATCCGGGACACGCGCACATCATGGAGGCCATTCGCGAGCTCGGACTGCTCGATCTCGCGCCCGTTGATGTGAAGGGCACGAAGGTCGTTCCGCGCGATGTGACGGTGGCGACGATGGGGCCGCGCCTCACGAAGCCCAAGGGGCGCGATCTGGTCGCGTTGCGCGTGGTGGTCGAGGGGAAGAAGGGTGACGCGGCGAAGAAGGTGGGCTGGGAGCTGATCGACTACTACGACGAGTCGCGCGGCATCAGCGCGATGATGCGCACGACGGGCTACTCTCTGTCGATCACCGGACAGATGCAGGCGAACGGTGAGGTGCAGCCGGGCGTGTATACTCCCGATGAGTGCATCCCCGCGGCGAAGTACATCTCCGAGCTCGCGAAGCGCGGCGTGATGATCAAGGAGATCTAGCTCACCATCGGAACGTCGTTCACAATGCAGGAACCATCAGCGCGCCTTGGCGACCCTGTCGCCAAGGTCGCGACTCCGGCCCTCGTCATCGATCTCGACGCGATGGAGCGCAATCTCGCGGCGATGGCGTCGTTTGCCCGATCGCACGGCGTTCGCTTGCGCCCACATGCCAAGATGCACAAGAGCGCGGCGATCGCGAAGGCGCAGATCGCCTCCGGTGCGGTCGGCGTCTGCGTGCAGAAGCTCAGCGAGGCCGAGGCGCTGGCTCGCGCGGGGATCGCGGACATTTTCATCAGCAACGAAGTGATCGATGAGGCGAAGCTGACGCGCGTGGCCGCACTGGCCGGGCGCATCAAGCTGGCCATCGCAGTCGATTCGACGCTCGGCGTGGATCGCCTCGCCAACGCCTGCAATGCCGTCGGCAGCGCCCCGAATGTGTTCGTCGAGATCGATGTCGGCCAAGGGCGTTGCGGCGTGTCGCCAGCGGAGGCGGGTACACTCGCGCGGCACGTCGCGTCGCGCGGCCTGCCCTTCGCGGGGCTTCAGGCCTATCAGGGCGGCGCTCAGCACATTCGCGGCGCGGCCGAACGCGAGGCCGCGATGCGCAACGCCGCTGCTGTGGTGCGCGCCGCGCAGTCCAGCATCGCCTCGGCAGGCCTCGCGTGCCCGCTCGTGAGCGGAGGAGGCACCGGCACGTTCGCGTTCGAGGCCACGAGCCACGTCTGGGGCGAGCTGCAGGCGGGCAGTTATCTGTTCATGGATCGCGAGTATGCCGGCGTCGAGCCGGCGAAGGACGCACCGCGCTTCGAGCACGCCCTGTTCGTCAAATCACAGGTGATGAGCCGCAGCGCATCGCACGTGGTGGTGGATGCGGGGATCAAGGCGTACGCGATAGACGCCGGTCTGCCGCTGGCATGGGGGCGCGAGCTCGAGATGATCAACTACGGCGACGAACACGGCGTCCTGAAGCCGAGCGACGGTGGCTCGGCCGCTGATCTCCCGTTGCTGGGCGAGACGGTCTGGCTGGTGCCGGGGCACTGCGATCCGACCGTCAACCTGCACGATGGCTACGTCGCGGTGCGCGGCGGGCTGGAACGTGGCGTGGTCGAAACGCTGTGGCCCGTCGACACCCGCGGCTGCATGATCTGAAGAAGAGCGGAACCGGAGCACCAGCAACGGCCCGTGCGTCCCGCTGCCGATCGTCAGGCTATCGCGCTACCGATTGAACGAGGCGAGCGTCGCGCCCATCGCATCGATCGTGGACTTCGCGTTCCAGCGATCTACGCCATTGTAGATGAACGCGAAGGCGAGCTGCTCGCCGTTCTTTGCGGTGACGTAGCCGCCGAGCGAGATGACGCTGTTCGTCGTGCCGGTCTTGGCGTGGAGGTTTCCCTGCGCCGGCGTTGCGCGCATGCGGTGGCGCAGCAGTTCCGACCTGCCGGCGATGGGAAGTGATGTGTGGAACGCGTCCTTCCACGGCGCCGAGTTGGCGTAGGAGAGCAGCTGCACGAGCGCGCGTGGGGTGATCCTGTCGAGCACGGAGAGTCCACTGCCATCGGCGGCGAACACGGCGCCAGGTGCCGCTCCAACCTTGGCGGTCATGAAGTTCTGCAGCAGCTTGTTCGCCGATTCGACGGAGCCCACCGATCCGGGCGCCGCGTTGCGACCGGCGTCGCGGAACAGCAGCTCGGCGTAATGGTTGATGCTCTCGCCGTTCATCACATCGAGCATTTGCGCAATCGATGGCGACTGCAGCCCCGTGATCTTCACGGCAGTCGAGGGCGTCGCCGCGAAGGTGGTCATGCCGTCGATCGTGATGCCGCGCGCCTGCAGCGCACGTCTGAAGGCGCCCGCGCAGAAGGCCGTCGGGTCCTCGACCACGAGCTGGTATGCACGCTCGCCCGCGCGCGCGCCGATGGTGCCCTTCACTTCGATGACGCCGCCGGATGTCGTGTGCGCCGAGATGCGCGCGCCGCCGCCGGGAACGGTGCGCACCGTGGACGCCACGGGAAGCGTCGTCGCTGGATCGAGCGTGACCGATGCGAACGTCTTTCCGTTCCCCGGCCTCACGCGAATCGTGACGAGATTCTCGTTCAACGACAGCGCGGAGATGCGGGCGGCGTAGCCGGACTGCAGATAGCGCGTTTGCCAACCTTCGGGAATACGCTGCGTATCGAAGGCACTCGCATCCGCGATGAGCGTTCCGGTCACGCGCTTCACGCCGGCGCTCGCGACGAGCTGTGCGAGCGCGTCCATCGCGCCGCCGCCGCCGGTGATGAATCGCTTGGAGAGCGCAGGATCGCCGTCGCCGCGAAGCACGATGTTGCCACGCAGCACGCCGTCGGGGCCGAGCATCCCGTCGCGCAGCACGTCGGTGCTGAACTGGTGATCGGCGCCGAACTGGTCGAGCGCGAGCGCGCTCGTGAAGAGCTTCATGTTCGACGCGGGCTGCAGCGGCTCGTCGGGATTGACGGAATAGAGCGTGTCGTTGTGCGTGAGCGAGAGCACGACGACGCCCCACGTGCCGTTTCGCACGCGGGCCTGCATGAGCTGATGGAGATCGCTGACGAGCTCCAGCTCACTCGCCGGGCGCTCGAAGTGAATCGCGGCCAGCGCTCGCGTCTCGCGGCGCGCGCGTCTGCGCGGGCGGTGTTTCGTGTCGTCCGACGGCTGACGAATGGAGGGGACTCTGACCCTACGCTGCGCCGCCATGCTGTCGCCCGGAGTGGCGAGCACAGCAATAAGCGACAGGGCCACTGTCGCGCGCGTCAGGAACGCGGGAGCGAACCGAAAACGGAATTTCGATGACAAGTGCAACGCCTGCATGGTGTTAAGAGTACAAACGCGTGTACCGCGGGAGCGCTGGAAACTCTCGTGCAACAGCGCGCAGGTCAACCCTTTGACAACGAGCCGGACGCCGCTCCGTCACATTTTGCCGCTCGAAAGGCCGGCTCCTTCGATACCCTCAGACCTTGATGATGATTCCTCGCCGGTGCATGAGCAGAAGCACCGCATAGAATACTGCTACGTAAATGATTGCAAAGAGGAGGCTCGCATCCCGCGGGTCAGTGAACAGCGGCGCCAGGAGGGAGTCGTAGATCGCGCTCTCGACCGGGACGAGCGCGCCATTCCTCGGAACCTTCACCAGCGTATACAGAAAGCGCGAGAGCACGCCCGACGCCACGAAGGCGACGATCGGGTTGAGCCCGAACGGAAGGAACGGCTTCGTCCATCCACGCCACCCGCGCACATCCACGAGCCACGCGCACGTTGCGATCGCCACGCATGCCATCCCGGCGGTGAACACGACGTAGGAGCTGGTCCACAGATTCTTCCCGATCGGGAACGACCACGACCACACCAGTCCCGTCATCATCCCGAGCGATCCCGCCGCGAAGAGGCCGTTCAGCCGCTCGAGCAAGGGTCGTGGCGTCGCTATCCATTGGCCGGCGATGACGCCGAGGACCACGGTCGCCGTGGCGGGAATGCTCGAGAGAATGCCTTCGGGGTCCCAGATCCCGCCTCCGCCGATCCACATGTGCTGCGGTCCGATGATCGCCCGGTCGAGATAGGACGCGAGCGACGCACCGGGATCGGAGAGCAGCAACGCACCCATGCCGTGACCCGGCACCGGGATCAGCGTGAGCGCGAGCCAGTATCCCATGAGCAGCGCGATCGCGATCCAGATCTGCTGGCGCACGCTCGTGCGCCAGGTGAGCAGCGCGCCCAGCAGATAGCACACGCCGATGCGCTGCAGCACGCCTGTGAACCGCCAGTGCGACAGATCCAGCGGAGTGGTGGTCGAGTCGAATACCGCGCCGCCCGGAAGGTGCACGAAGAACTGATGATACGGGAAGCCGGTCATGAGCAGGCCGAGGCCGATGATC
>DATGDQ010000226.1:0-3028 GCA_035310785.1 Gemmatimonadaceae bacterium
GACCTGTACTATCGCCTCGCCGTCGTCGAGATCGAGCTGCCGCCACTGCGCGATCGCGTCGGCGACATCAAGCTCCTGGCAACGGAATTTCTCAGCCGCTTCGCGCGCGAGAACAACAAGAAGATCCTGTCGTTCGACGACGACGCGATGGAGTGGATCCTGCGCCACAACTGGCCGGGAAATGTCCGTGAGCTCAAGAACACCATCGAGAGCGCGGTCATCATGGCGAAGGGAACGAGCATCGGCACGCAGGATATCATTCCTCGCCGCCTGCGCGCGCAGAGCGACGCGAGCCAGGCGACCGTCACGCTGACGGTGGGCGCGACCCTTGCCGAAGCCAGACGGCAGATGCTGCTCCGCACCTTTTCGTCGACGGGCGGTGATGTCGAGCGCACGGCGCACACGCTGGGGATTACGGAGAGCGAAGTTCGGAGCGAGCTTGGCTCGTTGCTCGGAGCTGCGGGAAAGCCGGAATCGAACGGAGCCACGAAACCCGGGGCGAAGGCGGTCGCGGCGAAAGAGAAGGGCACGGAGAGAGCGAAGGGAAAGGCCAAGGGGCGTCGGTAACTACGAAGGAGTGGGTATGTCGCGACACGAAGAGGATGAGGACGAACGCTATTACGTAATCGAGGAGAAGGGCGGCGGAGTTGGCTCCTTCCTGCTCGGTGCCATGGTGGGTGCCGGAATCGCGCTGCTGCTGGCACCTCAGTCGGGCGAAGAGACGCGCCGGGACATCAAGCGCAAGGCGCGGCAGGTGTCCGATGCCGCCAGAGATGCCGCGGGCGATCTGCAGGACACGGTCGCCGACGGCTACTCGAGGGCCAAGGCGTCCGTGGGCACGCGCCTCGACTCGGCCCGTCAGGCGATCGACCTGAAGAAGCACCAGGCGAGCGAGGCGATTCGTGCCGGGCGCGAGGCTGCGGCGCAGGCGCGCGAGGAGCTCGAGGCGCGGCTCGCGGAGACCAAGGCGGCGTACCAGGCGGGTGCCGATGTGGCGCGCACGTCATCGCGCCGAGCACCTGCCAATCCACCGGCACCGCGCGATGCGGAGTCGGGCGATCCGAACGTTGGTTGAGCCGCACGGGCTTGACTCTCTAGCCGGATGACCGGTCGCTCGTTCCTTCATCGCCTCTGGTGGGCGGTGAGGGATTACGCGCGGCGCATCTGGGACGTCGCCGGCGAGGACAACATTTCGTTCCTCGCCGGCGGTATTGCGTTCAATCTGCTGCTTGCCGCGGTGCCGTTCACGCTGCTCCTGCTCTCCGGGCTCGGCTACCTGCTCAACGAGTCGCCGGAGCAGTCCTCGAGCACCGTGTGGGGCTTCATCGACAACCTGATGCCGCCGCACGCAGCCACGAGCGACAAGCAGCTGCACGAGATTCTCGATGGCGTGATCAAGGCGCGAGGCTCCGTCGGACTATTCGGCGCCATCGCCTTCATCTGGTTCTCCACCCGGTTGTTCGGGACGCTGCGCTCGGTGCTCGGCGAGGTGTTCGACATCGAGCAGGGACTCGATTTCATCAAGGGCAAGCTGTTCGACATCAAGATCACCATCCTGTCGACGGTGCTCTTCGTGGCGTACGCCGTGCTTTCGGCCTACATGAAGATCGCGACGAACAAGGGCCTCTCCGCGCTCTCCACGGTGGGCTTCCGCGCATCGTTGCGCATCCGCCTCGAGTACTGGTTCGGAAACACCCTAGCACTGCTGTTCATCACCGGGATGTTCTTCGCGATCTACAAGTTCCTGCCGAGCAGGAGGATCCGGTGGCAGCCTGCGCTGGTTGGCGCGCTGTTCACGAGCGTGATGTTCGAGCTGGCGAAGCAGCTCTTCACGGCCTACGTCGGATCGTTCAATCCGGGAAGCTTGTACGCGGGCACGCTGTATGGCATCGTGATCGTGGTGTTCTGGGTGTACTACGCCGCGCTGATCTTCATACTGGGCGGCGAGGTCGGGCAGGTCTACGAGCTTCGGCGCACGCGGCGGCTGCAGCGCGAGCGATTTGAGAGCTGAGACTCGCGGAGAATTGCTCGTTCGGTAGCGCTTCCTGACAGGAGGACGGATCCGATGCGCGTCCCGCAGTCTTCCGATGCCGAGCTGGCGCGCTCCGCACTCACGAAAGCATCGTGGCGGATCCTGCCGCTGATCGTGCTCGCCTACGTCTGCGCGCTGATGGACAGGGTGAACATCGGCTTCGCCGCGATCCAGATGAACGTCGATCTCGGCTTCAGCGCGACGATCTACGGGCTGGGCGGCGGACTGTTCTTCCTGAGCTACGCCCTGTTCGAGGTTCCGTCGAACATATTGCTTGCCCGCTTCGGTGCGCGACGCTGGATCGCTCGCATCATGATCACGTGGGGACTGCTCGGCGTCGGGATGATGTTCGTCCGAACGCCATGGCAATTCTACGTCATGCGCTTTCTGCTCGGCGCCGCGGAGGCGGGATTCTTTCCTGGCGTCATTTACTATCTGTCGCACTGGTATCCGCGCAGCCATCGTGGCCGAGCATTCAGCATCTTCTATTCGGCAGTGCCGCTCTCGTCGGTCGTCATGGGAAGCCTCGCGGGCGTATTGCTCGGGCTGAATGGCCGTGCGGATCTGAAGGGATGGCAATGGCTGTTTCTCATCGAAGGACTTCCCGCCGTCCTGATGGGAGTCGTCTGCCTGATCTGGCTTCCCGATGCGCCCGGAACCGTAGCATGGCTGAGCAAGAAGGAACGGGAGTGGATCGAGCGGCAGCTTGCGCTGGAGGCTGCGGCGATCGGGGAGCCGGCGAGCCATGACATTCTCTCGGCGCTCAGACATCCACTCGTGCTGCAATTCAGTATCGTCGGATTCCTCGTGCTGTTCGGCAGCATCACCTTCACCCTTTCCGCTCCGCTGGTGCTGAAGGAGCTGACGGGACTCAGTGCCGGTACGGTGGGGTACGTGGTCGGTCTCGGAGGCATCTTGGCTGCGCTCGGGACACTCGTGTCTGGCCGAATTTCGGACAGGCGAGGCGACCGATTCGGGCCCATTCTCATCGGCACG
>DATGDQ010000227.1:0-2950 GCA_035310785.1 Gemmatimonadaceae bacterium
TCGGAGAGCGCGGTGAATCCGCGGATGTCGCTGAACAGCACGGCAACGGTGCTCTTGTCACCGCCCAGCTTGAGCTGATCGGCGGATCCGGCAATCTGGGCGGCCAACCGCGGCGCGAAGAACCGCTCGAAGTTGCCGCGAACCATCGTTTCGTGACGAATGCGCTCCGAGAACCTGCTGTTTTCGAGCGCGACTGCGGCGATGTTCGAGAACGCCGTGAGAAACTCGAGGTCCTCTTCGTTGAAACGGTGCGTGGTGGTGATGTTGTCGACGTAGAGCACGCCCTGGACGACATCTTCCGTGCCGACGAGAGGGGCACACATGGCGGACCGCACGCTCTGCATCAGGATCGACTGTCCACCAAAACGCTGGTCCTGCGGCGCATTGTCGGACAGCACTGCGACCTTCTCGTCGACCACCATTCGAGCGATCGATTGGGGAATAGACTTGCCGGTGATGACTCCCTGCCGGTCACGGGAGATGGTGGGCACTCGTCCTCCCTCCGCATCCACCAGCTCGATCGCGACGCGGTCCACGTCGAGAATCTGGAATACCAGCTCGGTGATCTTTTCGAGCAGTGCGTTGACATCGACCGCGCGAGAGAGTCCCTTCGACACCTCGAGGAGAAGGGCGAGCTTCTTCTCGGTACGTGCAGCACCGTCGAGTCCCGATCGGCTGGACTTCGCATCATCGAGGCTCGCGGAGCGAAAGACGGACGAGAGCAGCCCCTCGGGGCTGTCCCACGCGCGCTGCTTGAGCACCGTGGCATTCGTAGCCGGCGTAGCGGAGCGCGTGCGCTCGTTCTGCACACGCTCGGACACTTCGTGCGCGATCAGCCGGAACGGAACCTTGCCGAACACCAGCTCGTCGCCGACCTCGAGTGATGCGTCTTCGACTCGCTCGCCATTCACGAAGGTGCCGTTGCTGGAGCCGAGATCGGAAACGCGGACGCCCGCGCCGGTCGAGATCAGCTTCGCATGGCGGCGCGAGATCGTCGGATCGAAGATCGGGATGTCGCTGCTCGCTGCGCGACCCACCAGCAGAGTAGAGCCCTCGCGAAGCTCGAACGACTGGGACCCACTGGTGGAGACGATCCGGAAGGGCATGCCTCCAATATGCGGGGCCGCCGGGGCAACCGGGGAGGGGCCCGCGTACCACCTCAGCGTTTGCGTACCTGACCGATCGCGGTGAGCATCGCCCGAGCCTTGTTCTCCGTCTCCTCCCACTCATTCGCGGGGACGGAATCCGCCACGATGCCCGCGCCTGCCTGGATCGATGCGACGCCATCGGCAATCACGCACGTGCGAATCGTGATCGCGAGATCCATGCGACGGTCGCCCGCGGCGATGTATCCGATGGCGCCCGCGTACGGTCCACGGCGCTCCGGCTCGAGCTCGTCGATGATCTGCATCGCGCGCACCTTGGGCGCGCCGGTCATCGTGCCGGCGGGAAAGGTTGCACGGAACACATCAATGGCGGACGCTTGGTCCCGCAGCTCTCCCTCGACCTGGCTCACGATGTGGAACACGTGGCTGTAGCGCTCGACGACCATGAGATCCGTCACCTGCACCGTGCCGTACTTCGCGATGCGGCCCACATCGTTTCGACCGAGATCCACGAGCATCACGTGCTCGGCGCGCTCCTTCTCATCCACGAGCAACTCTGCGGCGAGCCGCTCGTCGTCCTCGGGTGTGAGGCCGCGAGGGCGCGTTCCGGCAATCGGGCGCACGGTCACGCGACCGCCGGCGACCCGCACGAGAAGCTCGGGCGAGCTTCCCACGAGCTCCAGCCCGTCGAGCACGAGGTGATACATGTACGGCGACGGATTGAGTGCTCGGAGCGCTCGATACAACTCCGCGGGATCGAAGTCGAGTGGGACCTCGATTCGCCTCGCCAACAACGCCTGAAAACAGTCCCCCGCGAAGATGTACTCGCGAATGCGCTCCACATCCTGCTCGAACTTCGCGCGCGAGTACGTGAACGTCCCCTTGGCCGGGGGCGATGAGCGGTCGAGATCGAGCGGTGCGAGACCGCCGGGCGCGCGCAGTCGCGCGATGGTCGCATCGATGTCGCGGTGCGCATCGGCGTACGCCCGCTGCATCTCGGCATCGCTCGCACCGGCGTTCACGGGCACTCCCACCACCACGCGCGCCTGTGATCTCAGCGCATCGATGATCACGAGCGCGTGCGTGAACACGAACAGCGCATCCGGTGCGGGGATTGCGCGCGGAGGCGCATTGGGCAGCCGCTCGATGAGCCGGGCGATGTCGTAGGAGAAGAATCCGACGGCACCGCTCCAGAAGGCGCCGAGCTCCGGGACGTCCACGGGCTCGTGCTTCGCAACGAGCGCTTGCAGGTCGGCGAGTGGATCGGCGGGTGTGCGCGCGCCGTGCCATCCTTCTCGGGGCGACCAGTCCTCGACCACGCCGTCCTTCAGACGCCAGGCGGCGCGAGGTTCGGTGCCCATGAACGTGTAGCGCGCCCACGTCTCGCCGCCGGCCGGCGCGGATTCGAGCAGAAACGCGAACGGACCGCGCCTCAGCTTCGCGAAGGCGGAGACCGGCGTCTCGGCATCGAGCAGACAATCGCGCCACACCGGAACGAGCCCTCCGTTGCGTGCGAGCGTCTTGAACTGATCGAACGTGGTCATGCGATGTCTCCGCACTCGGCACGACACGCGCGTGGCTCTCGCGCTTGCCGCGCCTCGCACGTGCCATGACATTTTCCACTCATGAGCAGATTCCTCGCGGCGTTCATGGCCGCGTGTTGGGTCGCCGTCTTCTGCGCGATCGCGCGGCCGGTGAGCGCGCAAGTCTGGAACGACGAACGCGCGCGGGAGCTCGTGGAGCGAGCGACGACGCGTCGGGCGCAGCAGCTCGCGGACACCGCCCTGCGCGATTATCACACCACCGCACACGGCTATCTCACCTTTCTCGCGCAGGTGGGTGAG
>DATGDQ010000228.1:0-22948 GCA_035310785.1 Gemmatimonadaceae bacterium
ACGAGCGAGACTACGCTCTGCCGCACGACGTACAGATTCATGAAGAGAATCGCCGCGGCGACGACCGCGGAACCGGCGCAGATGGTCGAGATGAGCATGGCGCGCTCGCGCCACAGGCTCGCGGCACCCATCGACGCATACCAGAGATAGTCGGCGACGATGCCCGCGCCCACGCGGCCGATCACGAGCAGGACCGCGACGACCGCGAGCGTGATGACGGGCCAGCGGCGCCAGCGGATTGGGCTGCTCACACTAACATGCTGGCACTAGGGCGAGACGCCCTGCGTCCGCAGCCACGCTTCCATCTCGCCCCGGATCGCGGAGAGGCGCTGCTCCGTGCGCGCTTCGTATCGCGTCACCAGCACTGGCTGCGTGTTCGATGCGCGAATGAGCCCCCAGCCGTCGCCGAACAGCACGCGCGCGCCATCCACATCCACTACCTCATGCGTCTCTCGGAAATGGCGGATGGCATCGTCCACGATCTGAAACTTGCGCGACTCGTCCACATCCACCCGCAGCTCCGGTGTCGACACGAACTTCGGCACGTCCGCGAGCATGCCGGCGAGCGACTTCCCCGACGCAGCGACGATTCGAATGAGCCGCGCAGCTCCGTACAGGGCGTCGTCGTGCCCGTAGAAGCCCTCGCTGAAGAACATGTGCCCCGACATCTCGCCGCCAACCGGCGCATGAAGCTCGTGCATCTTGTCCTTCATGAGTGAGTGCCCGGTCTTCCACATGACGGGCACGCCCTTCGCCCTGCGGATCTCGTCCGGAAGGGCCTGCGAGCACTTCACGTCGAACACGATCGGCTGCCCTGGCCCGGTGCGTTCGAGCACATCACGGGCATACAGGATCAACACGTGATCGCCCCAGATGATATTGCCGTCACCGTCCACCACGCCGATGCGATCCGCGTCGCCATCGAAGCCAACACCGAGGTCGGCGCCCGTGGAGCGAACGGCAGCAATGAGGTCCCGAAGATTCTCGACCACGGTTGGATCGGGGTGGTGATTGGGAAATGTGCCATCACTCTCGCAGAACAGCCCGGTCCATTCGACGTCGAGATGATCGAAAAGCTTGGGTGCGACGAGCGCCCCGACCCCGTTGCCGCAATCGACGACGACCTTGAGCCGCCGCTGCAGCTTGCCCGTGCGCGCCACGATGTCATCGACATACGCATCGATGATCTCCTGCGTGCGCACGCTGCCCTTCCCCGAGGGAAACTTGCCGGCAACGGCGAGTCGGTAAATCTCCTGGATTTCCTCGCCGTGAATGGAGGCGGTGCCCAGCGACAGCTTGAACCCGTTGTACTCCGGCGGATTGTGCGAGCCGGTGATCTGAATTCCGCCGGCCACCGCAAGATGGTTGAGCGACCAGTAGAGAAGCGGAGTCGGGACCTGTCCCACATCGATGACATCGAGTCCGCACTCGGTGAGTCCACGCACGAGCGCGTCGCGCAGCGCTCCGCCACTGGGTCTGTTGTCGCGCCCCAATGCGATCGGACCCGAGGCTCCCTTGCTCGCCAGGTACGCCGCGTATGCGCGGCCGAGCGTGTACGCGGTATCCGTCGTGAGATCGCGACCGACGATGCCCCGCACATCATACTGCCGAAAGATTTCCCTGCTGAGCGTCATCTCGTTCCTCGATACGATGCGAGGCCGCAGCGGCGGCCTCGGGTGATCATCGACTGGCCGCGGATGTCACCGGAGGACCTGCCGGCGCGTTCACCATGCTTATCGGGACGCTGTCTCTCGCCAGCACGACGAATCCGTTCGGGAGGACGCCGAAGAGCAGGATCGTGAACGCCGACAGGTAGATCACCAGAAACGTGCCAGTCGGGACCGGTCGCACCACAAGCGCATTGTCCGCCCGCGGACGCATGAACATCACGAGCACGACGCCCAGATAGTAGCCCGCGGAGATGACGCTCGCGATCACGAGAATGACGGCCAGCACCGTCTGCGGCTGCGGCGCGTGGAGCGCGGCGTTGATGACGTACCACTTGGCGAAGAATCCCATCCCTCCGGCGATCGGAAAACCGAGCAGCGCGAGCATGAATACCGCCATCGCGCTCGCGAGCCACGGCGACACATACCAAAGTCCAGCGTAGTCGGCGATCTCCTGATTCCGCTCGCCCGGCTCGCCGAGGGCGATCACGACGGCGAAGGCTCCCATCGTCGCCAGCGTGTAGGCGACGAGATAGAAGAGAAAAGCGGACGCACCGAGCGAGTTGGCGACGACCACCGTGACGAGCAGGTAGCCCGCATGGGCGATGCTCGAGTACGCCAGCATGCGCTTCATGCTCTTCTGCTGGAGCGCCACGACGTTTCCGCCGATCATCGTGATCACGGCGAGCCACTGCAGTGGGTGGACCCAGGCCGCGGTTGCGCCGGGAAACGCCTCGATCCATACGCGCAGGAACGCCGCGAAGGCGGCGGCCTTCACTGCTGCAGCCATGAAGGCCGTGACGGGAGTGGCGGCGCCCTCGTACACGTCGGGCGTCCACATGTGAAAGGGCACGGCGGCGACCTTGAAGCCGAAGCCGACAATCAGCAGACCGATGCCGGCGAGGAGCAGTGGATTGTTGAACGTCTGTCCCGTGACCGCGGTCCCGATCGTCGCGATGTCCGTCGAGCCCGTGGCGCCGTAAATGAGCGCGATTCCATAGAGCAGAAATCCCGTCGAGAAGGCGCCAAGGAGAAAGTACTTGAGGGCCGCCTCGGCACCGCGGCTGCTGCGCCGATCGAGTCCGCAAAGTACGTAGCTCGTGATCGACATGAGCTCGATGCCTAGGAAGACGACGATCAGATCGCGCGAAGCGGCGAGGAGCAGCATGCCACCAGCTGCGAGCAGCAGCAGCACGTACGATTCAGCCGACACCAGCTGCTCGCGCTCGCTGTAGTCGATCATCAGCGTTGCGGCGATGATCGTCGCGCCGAGCACGATACAGTCCGTCGCCCATCGGAAGCCGTCGACGGCGATGATGCCCGCGCTCGCGGTCGCCTGCGCGCGCCAGAGCCACACGATCGCCGCGAACGCGATGGCGCAGACGCCGATCGAAAGCAAACCGATGAGCCGCGCGTGCGAGAGTGACTCCCTGCCCCACACCGCGATGAGCAGCAGGAGCATCGCGCCGATCACGAGAATGAGATCGGGCAGCAGCGCGCCCGCGAGCTGCGAGGGGATCGAGAGATCGAAGTACATCAGTGTGTTCCCCGGTCAGCGGTGCGCACGATGGACTGCCCGTTCTCCACCGTGCTGACGAACCGCGACGACGACGATTCCATTCTCCGCAGGATCGGCTGCGGATAGATCCCGATCCAGAAGATGGCGGCCACGAGCACGGCCATCATGGAGAGCTCACGCCCGTTCAGGTCGGTGAGGTGCTCGTTCTCGGGCTTGTCCAGCGCGTTGAACAGAATGCGCTGAATGGCCCAGAGCAGATACGCGGCCGCGAAGATCACGCCCGACGTGGCGAACAGGGTGAAGTAGGGATGCGTGCGGAATGAGCCCAGGAGCACGAGGAACTCGCCCACGAACCCGTTGGTGGAGGGGAGCCCGATGCTGCTCAGCGACACGATCACCAGCAGCGTCGAGAACAGCGGTACGACGCGCGCGATCCCGCCATACGCTTCGATCAGACGCGTGTGCCGCCGCTCGTAGATCATGCCGATCAGCAGGAACAGCGCGCCGGTCGAGATCCCGTGACTGATCATGACCATCATCGCACCCTGGACGCTCTGCACCGTCAGCGCGAAGATGCCGAGCATGACGAAGCCGAGATGGCTCACCGACGAGTATGCGACGAGCTTCTTGAAATCCGGTTGTACCATCGCGACGAGCGCACCGTAGATGATCCCGATCACGGCGAGCGTGAGAATCGTGGAGCGGACCCACGGTGTCATGGCCGCGCCCGGAAAGAGCGGGATCGCGAAACGCAGAAATCCGTAGGTGCCCATCTTGAGCATGATGGCCGCCAGGATCACCGAGCCCGCGGTGGGTGCCTCGACGTGCGCGTCGGGCAACCACGTATGGAAGGGGAACATGGGCACCTTCACCGCGAACGCGAGGAAGAATGCACCGAATAGCCAGAGCGCTGCCTTGTGCGTATGGGCGATGGACAGCAGACGATCGTAGTCGAACGTCTGCGGAAGTCCCATCGCGGGAACGGCGGACGCGTTCCACAGATACAGAATGCCCACGAGCATCAGGAGCGAGCCCGCCATGGTGTAGACGAAGAACTTGATGCTGGCGTAGATGCGACGCTCACCGCCCCAGATGCCGACGATGAAGTACATCGGCACGAGCATGATCTCCCACATCACGTAGAACAGGAGCAGATCGCGCGAGACGAAGACGCCGAGCATTCCCGTGGTGAGCACGAGCATGAGGGCGTAGTAGCTGCGCACCTTGACGCGAATCGACGTCCAGCTCCCGAGCACCGCGAGGGGCATGATCACGGTGGTGAGGAGCACCATCATGAGCGAGATGCCGTCGATGCCCATGGAGAGGCGCGCGTTCCAGGGAACGATCCACCAGTGATCGTAGGTCGCCTGCCATCGCGCACCGCCCGGATCGTACGACCACCAGAGTCCCATCGAGACCACGAACTCGATCACGAACACGAGCAGCGCAATCCAGCGTGCCGAGGGCACCGCCTCGAGCGTTCCATCGTCGCCGGCGAACGCGCCCATCACGAGGAGCAAGAGCGCACCGATCAGCGGGATGGTGAGAAGCGCCGGAAGTATCCAGGCGTTGTAGTTGATCTGTGCGAGGAAGGCTTGCATCGCTCAGCGGAAGGTGAAAGCGCCAAGAACCGCGAGCGCACCGATCGCGATCGCCCACGCGTAAGCGCCCGTCTCCCCTGATTGCAGCTGCGATCCGACCCAGCCCACACCTCGTGCGAGCACCGCGGATCCATTCACGAACAGATTGTCGATGATGCCGCGATCGATGCCTGTCCACAGAATGTTGCGCGAGCCGGAGACGAGCGGCCGCACGACAGTGTCGTCGTAGATCTCGTCGACATAGTACTTCTCCTCGAGCACGTGCTCGAACCCGTGCGAAGGAACGGCGTCGCGCGCCTTGACGAGCGCGGCCGGCTTCAATCGTACGACCGCCACGATGATACCCAGCAGCGCGATCACGACGGCGGCACCGATGAGGAAATACTCCGTCGTCGCGACCTCTTCTCCCACGGCTCCGGCCACCGCCGCCGTTGCGGAGCCGACGACCGGCTCCAGCCACTTCTCGAGCACTCCCACGGGTCCGATTGGAAGCGCCGCAGGAAGATTGAGCCAGCCGCCCACCGCGCTCAGCACGCCGAGCACGACCAGCGGCCCAGTCATCGACCACGGCGCCTCTGCCAGGTGGGCCTGCTCGGCCTCTCCGGTGCGATTGGGCCCGTGAAAGGTGTAGAGCATCATCCGCGTCATGTAGATCGCCGTGAGGAACGCGGTGACGAGCCCGAGCGTGTAGAGCGCATACAGCACCGCGCCACCGGGCATCCCGAGCCACGTCGCCTCCGCCAGCGCGCCGTGCTGCGCACGAGCGAACACCGCACCCAGAATTCCATCCTTGGAAAAGAATCCGGAGAACGGTGGAACGCCGGCGATCGCGAGCGTCGCAATCCACATCAGCACGAACGTGATGGGCATGTACTTCCGGAGTCCGCCCATGTTGCGCATGTCCTGCGCGTCTTCGTGGCTGCCCGTGTGGTGATAGGCGCGATGCATCGCGAAGATCACCGAGCCGGACCCGAGGAAGAGGAGCGCCTTGAAGAACGCATGCGTGACGAGGTGAAACATCCCTGCCGCGTACGCGCCTGCTCCGACTCCCATGAACATGTAGCCCAGCTGGGAGATCGTCGAATACGCGAGCACCTTCTTGATGTCCCACTGCTTGAGACCGATCGTCGCCGCGAAGAGCGCCGTGAGCGTGCCCACCACCGCCACGGTGATGCACGCGGTGGGAGACATGGCGAAGAGAAACCCGCTTCGCGCGATGAGATACACGCCCGCCGTCACCATCGTCGCCGCGTGGATCAGCGCCGACACCGGCGTGGGGCCCGCCATCGCATCGGGGAGCCAGACGTAGAGCGGCAGCTGCGCGCTCTTGCCGGCGCAGCCGAGAAAGAAGAACAGGCAAATCGTCGTGACGAGCGCGCTGTCGTACCCGAGAGTGGATGCATGTGCGGCGACGCCGCTGAAATCGAGCACGCCGAGATTCGCGAACAGCAGGAACATCGCGATCAGAAATCCGAAATCGCCGATACGATTGACGATGAACGCCTTCTTGCCCGCATCCGCGTTCGCCCTCTCACTGAACCAGAAGCCGATGAGCAGATACGAGCAGAGTCCCACCCCTTCCCAGCCGACGAACAGCACGGGATAGCTGGCGCCGAGCACCAGCACGAGCATGAACGCGACGAACAGATTCAGATAGGCGAAGTAGCGCGGATAACCGGGGTCATCGCGCATGTAGCCCACGCTGAAGATGTGGATCAGCGTGCCCACCCCAGTGATCACCAGCACCATGACCATCGAGAGCTGGTCGACCTGGAACGCCCATGAAATATTGAGATCGCCCGTGACCATCCAGTCGAAGAACCGCTGCACGAACGGGGTGTTCGTCTCGCCAGCGTTCACCATCGCCAGCCAGATCGCGACGGCGAGCCCGAACGAGAGCAGGAGCACGAGCGGACCCACGACGCTCACCACTCCCGCGAACGGGTGCCTCGCGATGGCGTGATGATCGTCGCCCGGCGCTCCCGACTGCTCGGCGTGATCGACCGCGTGCGCATCGGAGGCGCTCTCGTGACCGGTGCCGTGTCCCGCCACCGAGGGATCGCTCGGTCCCGGCTTGTACGCGGGGATGAGCGAAAGCGCACCGTTCACGAGGAATCCGGCGAGCGGGATGAGTGGAAGCAGGCCAACGTATCGCGCGGCCGTCGCCGCAAGCGGATGCGTGTCGACGGCGGCCAGGTCTTGAAGCATCAGCCTTTCAAAAGATTGATGTTGCGAAGGTCCACCGACTTATGGTGGCGAAAGATCGAGATGATGATCGCCAGCCCGACCGCCGCCTCTGCGGCGGCGATCGTCATCACGAAGAGCACGAAGACCTGCCCGGTGGCCGATCCGTGCAGGCGCGACAGCGCGATGAACGACAGGTTGACGGCGTTGAGCATGAGCTCGACGCACATGAAGATGATGATCGCATTGCGCCGCGTCAGCACACCCACGACACCGATGGTGAACAGCACGGCGGAGAAGAAGAGCGCTTCGGCGATCATGAGACGTTCGGTCCTCGCTTGGCCAGTACCACCGCGCCGACGACGGCGACGAGGAGCACGACGCTCGTCACTTCGAACGGCAGGAGATACTCGTGAAAGAGCGGAGACGACACCGGATTGACGACGTTCGTGTGATCGCTCATCGCCGTCGTGAGCCGCGGAAAGCGAATGCGGCTGAGAGCGAACAGCTCCGCGAGCAGCGCGAGGCCGACCAGCCCCGCCGTCAGCCGGCCACCCATGCCGCGTATGTCCGTGACGTCGGATGCCTGACCCAGGTTCAGCAGCATGACGACGAACAGGAACACGACCATGATGGCGCCCGCATACACCAATACCTGCACGGCGCCGATGAATTGGGCATCGAGCATCACGTACAGCGCCGAGAGACAGAACATCGTGTTCACGAGCCACAGCGCCGCCGCGACCGGACTCTTGCGCGTCACGAACGCCAGCGCCGAGGCGATCGCGATGAGCCCGAAGAGATAGAAGTGGAACGTGTAGAGGAGCGTGTTCATTCGCCCTTCGGATCCGCGGGGTCCCACATCTCGCACACGGGATGCGTCTGCGACGTCAATCGCTCGAGGTCGTACACGAAGCCTTCGCGGCTGTATTCGGAGTTCTCGTAGTGCCGCCCGACGTGAATCGCTTCCTCGGGGCATACTTCCTGGCAATAGCCGCAGAAGATGCACCGGAACTCATCGATCTCGTAGATCAGCGGATAGCGATTGCCATCCTCGTCTTCGCCGGGCACCAGCTTGATGCAATTGGCCGGGCAGATCTGCGGACACAGCCCGCAGGCGACGCACTTGGCCTTTCCCGTCTCGTCGGTGAGCATGCGGTGCGTGCCGCGCCACCGCGGCGAGAGCGCCCACTTCACCTCGGGATACTGCTCGGTCTTCTTGTGCGGATTCATCATGTGCTTGAAGGTCAGCGCCATTCCGCTGAGCATCGCGCGCACGTAGCTGGCGTCAGCCACGGGACGCGTGAGCACCTTCACCTGAATTGCCATTTCAATCTCCCTGACTTGCCGCGAGCGAGCGACCGGCGCTCATCGCCCGCAGTCGCGCGACCTGCACGGGTGACAGTCGCGAGTACGCGGGGCTGATGATGCGTCCGCGATCGAGGATCACGAACACGAGCGCCGCCAGCACGAGGTTCAGAACTCCCAGCACGGCCCAGAACGGCGAGATGCCGAGCCACTGCACACCGCGCGGCACACCGAGCATGTCGAGCACGAGAACGGCGCCACCCGTGATGACGATGTACGCGAGCGCCAGCGGCAGCATGAATCTCCAGCCGAGGCTCATCAGCTGATCGTAGCGGAATCGCGGGAGCGTCCACCGGATCCACATGTAGAGGAACAGGAAGAACAGCAGCTTCGCGAGGAAGAATCCCAGCGTCAGCAGGAACTTCAACCCCGTCCACGGCGGCGTGTTGTCCCACTGCGTGCCCGGGATGTCCCAGCCGCCGAAGAACAGTGTCACCATCAACGCGCTCGCCGTCACCATGTTCGAATACTCGGCGATGAAGAACATCGAGAACTTCATCGCGCTGTACTCCGTGTGATATCCCGCGATCAGCTCGGACTCTGCCTCGGGAAGATCGAATGGCAGGCGATTCGTCTCCGCGAATGAAGCGACGCAGAAAATGAAGAAGCCGATCAGCAGCGGAAACACGTTCCACCCCATCGACTGCTGTTGCTGCACGATCGCGGGGAGCGAGACGTTGCCGGCGAGGAGCAGCACCGACACCGCCGCCATTCCCATCGCGATCTCGTAGCTCACCATCTGCGCGCTCGAACGAAGTCCGCCGAGCAGCGAGTACTTGTTGTTCGAGGACCAGCCCGCGAGCACGATGCCGTACACGCCGAGCGATGAGATCGCGAGGACGTAGAGGAATCCGATCGGCAGATCGGCCACGGACATCTCGACCACGCCCCACCGCGTGCTGAGCGGCGCCGCGAACGGGATCACGGCAAACGTGATGAGCGCCGGAATGAAGGAAAGCATCGGCGCGAGGATGAAGAGCGGCGTATACGCGGCTTCGGGATACGTCTCTTCCTTCATGATGTTCTTGAGCCCGTCCGCAGCCGGCTGGAGCAGTCCCCCGTAGCCCGTCCGATTGGGCCCGATGCGATCCTGAATCCATGCCGAGATCTTTCGCTCGGCGAGCGTGAGCATCGCCACTCCCACCATGATCACCGTGAAGACGATGATCATCTTCAGTATCGTGAAGAGCAGCCACGGCGTTGCGGTGACCGGGGCGGCCGGATCGTAGAACTGGTGGTAGAGCTCCTGGTCGGCGAGCACGAGAGGAAGCATCACCGCGCAGCCTCCTCTGCGACGCGCGCTCCGCTCGTGACCTGTCCTTTGAGTCCGAGCACGTCGTAGCTCATGCCAGCGAACTCCGCCTGCGCAGCGGCGAGCGCAGCGAACACCTCGCCGGCAACGAAGAAGTTGGTCGGCTCACCGAGTTGCGTGAGGAGATCCGCGAGAATCCACCACGCGGGCCGCGACATTCCGGGCGCTGCGGTCGCCTGGAAGTACCGCTGCACGCGTCCGCGCAGATTCGTGAAGGTGCCCTCCTCCTCCGCCATCGTCGAGGTTGGAAGGGCGACGGCAGCCCCTCGCGCGTCCTCCACCAGCGTCGAGGCGATCACGATCACCTGCCCCGCGCGCGCGACTGCAGCGGCATCTGCCGGCGTAAGCGTCTCGCCCACGACGAGCAGCACGTCGCCCGCGCGCACTTCATCGAGCGGAGTCGCGCTCTTCCTGAATCCGAGGAGCTCCGCGCCGCGTACGTTCGCCGCGCGCTCGGTGCGCAAGGCGAGGTCTGGAACGCCCGGCAGCGGTGCCTCCGGTCCCGTGACAACGCGGAACACGCCCGTGCCGCCCGTGCGCGCGACGACGCGCGAGGCTGCATAGAGCGACTCGTTCGAGAGCATCGGGCTCACGAGCGCAACCACACGCGATCCGCCGAGCATCGTGGCCGCCGCGCGGATGGCGACGTCCCAATCGACCGCCGAGAGCCGGTCCGCCTGACGCACGAGGGGTGCCTCGATGCGCGTCGCGGGGCTCAGCCACTTGTAGTCGAGCCGGCCCTCGTCGCAGAGATACCACTGATTGACATCCGGATTCGAGCGCGGACGCATACGCACGACGACGTTGTCACGCGTCTCCAGAATCGAGTTGCAGCCCTGCGTGCAGTTAGGGCAGATGCTGGGCGTGCGATCAAGCTCCCACGCACGCGCCTTGTTCAGGAAGTCCTTGGAGAGCAGCGCCCCCACCGGGCAGAGATCGACTACGTTCGACGCCCAGGCATGCGTGAGATCCTGCCCCTCGAACTTTCCGATCACGGCGCGATCGCCACGCTCGCTGACGTTGAGCACCGGCTCCTGCGCCACCTCATCCATGAAACGGACGCACCGCGTGCACAGGATGCAGCGGTTCGGAACGTAGAGCACGTCGCCGCCAAAATCCTCGACGGGATTGAAGCGCTTTGGCTCCGGACCCAGGCGCCCTTCGGCGCGACCCTCACGGAACGTATAGTCCTGCAGCTCGCACTCGCCCGCCTGATCGCAGATCGGGCAATCGAGCGGGTGGTTGATGAGGAGCAGCTCGAGCACGCCCTGTCGCGCCTTGAGCGAACTTTCGGAGTGCACGTGTACCACCTGCCCATCCGCAACTGCCGTCGCGCACGCGGGGGCGAGCTTCGGCGCCTTCTCGACCTCGACCAAGCACATACGGCACACGCCGGCAACCGGAAGCCCCGGATGATAGCAGTAGTGTGGAACGAGAACGCCGGCGACCTTGGCCGCCTCGAGAATCGAGGTGCCCGCCGGCACCTGGACCTCCCGTCCCTCGATCGTGAGCGTGACCATCGGCGTATCAGCCATCACGCCGCCGCGGTCGCACGGTAGGGACAACGCTTGCCTGTGATGTGGGCCTCGAACTCGTGCTTGAACTTCTGAATGCCCGAGACGACGGGCGCCGCACACGAATCGCTCAGCACGCAGATGGTCTTTCCCGTCATGTTGTCCGCGAGCTCCAGAAGCGTGTCGAAGTCCTGCATCGTGCCGCCCCCTGCCTCGATCCGCTCGAGAATCTTCGTCGTCCAGGCGGTTCCCTCGCGACACTGCGTGCACTGCGCGCAGCTCTCGTGCGCGTAGAAGCGCGCAAAGCGCGCGATGTGCTTCACCATGCACTGCGAATCGTCGAAGATGATGACGCCGCCGGAGCCGAGCATCGTCCCTTTCGCGACGAAGCCCTCGTAGTCCATGAGCGTGCCCTCGGCCTCTTCCATCGTCTGGATCGGCACGGACGATCCGCCCGGAATCACGGCCTTGAACTTCCGACCGGGCAGCGGTCCCCCGCAGAGATCGTAGAGAAAGTCCTTGAACGGAAAGCCCATCGTGACTTCGTAGTTGCCGGGACGCGACACGTTGCCGCACACGGAGAAGAGCTTCGAGCCCGTGCTCTTCGGATTCGACAGGCACAGCGCCTTGTACCACGCCGCACCGTTGTTCAAGATGTGCGGCACGGCAGCGAGCGTCTCGACGTTGTTGATCGTCGTCGGCTGCCCGAAGAGGCCGGCCACGGCCGGGAACGGCGGCTTGATGCGCGGATTTCCGCGGCGTCCTTCCAGCGAATTCATGAGCGCCGTCTCTTCACCGCAGATGTAGGCGCCGGCGCCGCGATGGACGTGAACGTCGATGCGTTGGCCGCTACCCATCGCGTTCTTGCCGAGGATGCCGGCGTCGTACGCCTCCTTCACGGCGGCTTCCATCACGCGGAGCGGCTCCGTGAACTCGCCACGAATGTAGATGTAGGCGACCTCCGCCCCAATTGCGTAGGCGGCGATTGCCGTGCCCTCGAGAAGGGCGTGCGGCGTCCAGCGCATGATCTCGCGATCCTTGAACGTGCCGGGCTCGGATTCGTCCGCGTTCACGCAGAGGTAGTGAGCCTTGCCATCGCCGGGCTTCATGAACGACCACTTGCTGCCGGTGGGGAATCCTGCGCCTCCTCGGCCGCGCAACCCTGACTCCTTCACGACGTTCACGATGTCCGCCGGCGTCATCCCGAGTGCCTGCTGCAGCGCGCGGTAGCCGCCGCGCTGCTTCCAGCCCTCGAGCGTGCGCGCCTGCGGTTCGCCGAAGTACTTGGAGAGAATCGGCGTCTCTTTCGGGTGCGTCTTGTGGGGATATCCCATCTATTTGAACTGAGAGAGAATCTGCGGGACCTTCTCGGGAGTGACCGACTCGATGAATTCGTCGTTCACAAGAATCGGCGTCGCAAAGCCGCACGCGCCGAGGCACTCGACCTCGATCACGGTGAAGCGTCCGTCCGGAGATGTCGCGCCGAGATCGCCGCATCCAGTCTTGTCCAGCAGCGTCTCGACGACCTTCTCGGCGCCGCACGCACCGCACGGCGATGTGGTGCACACCTGAATGAAGTACCGCCCCACCGGGTGCTGATGATACATCGTGTAGAACGTGACGACGCCCTTCACGTACGCGGGAGTGAGCTCGAGCACCTGGGCGACCTCGACCATCGCCTCTTCGCTCACCCACCCGCGCTCGCGCTGCACCATCCAGAGCGTCGGGAGGAGTGCCGCCATCTTCGTGGGATAGCGTCCCAGCAGCGCGTCGAGCTCCTCCTTCATCGCGCCGACGAACACCGGCCTGTACGGGATCTCGCCGATGCTGTCGCCGCCCGAGTGCGCCATGGCATCCGTCTGTGTCGCTCCTTCGCGTTGAGCGCTCACCGGTCGATTTCCCCCATGACGATGTCGATGCTGGCGTTGATCGCGATCACGTCGGAAAGCAAATGGCCTTCGACCATCTTCGAGATCGCGGAAAGGTTCACGTACGACGGCGGGCGAATGCGCCAGCGCACCGGCTTCGCCGTTCCATCCGACACGAAGTAGTAGCCCTTCTCGCCCTTCGGACTCTCGACCGGCACGTACACCTCACCGATGGGCGGCCGCGGGCCCTCCATCACCTGCTTGAAGTGATGGATCATGGACTCCATGTCGCTCATCGCGCGGTTCTTCGGCGGAAGAATGACGCGATGGTCGTCGGTGTTGACGGGCCCGTCGGGAAGCCGGTCGAGCGCCTGCTGGAGAATGCGAGTGGACTGCCTCAGCTCCTCCACGCGCACGAGATAGCGATCGTAGACATCGCCGTTCGATCCCACCGGCACGTCGAAGTCGTACGTCTCGTAGTCGAGATAGGGGAAATCCTTGCGCACATCGTAGGCGACACCGGACGCACGCAGCATCGGTCCCGAGAGCCCGTAGTTGATCGCCTCATCCGCGGACATGACGCCGAGTGCCGTGGTGCGGCCGACCCAGATGCCGTTCTTCGTCAGCATGCGGTCGCATTCGTCGACCGTCTTGGGAAACGAGCGGATGAAGTGGCGCAGCTGATCGGTCCAACCTTCGGGAATGTCGGCGGCCATGCCGCCCACGCGCGTGGCGGTCGTGGTAAGCCGCGCGCCGATCCAGCTCTCGAAGAGATTGTACACGTTCTCGCGTTCCTGGAACGACCAGAGGAACGGCGTGAAGGCGCCGAGATCGATGCACGTCGTACCGAGCCAGACCAGGTGCGAGATGATGCGCGAGAGCTCGGCGGCGATGACCCGCAGCACGGTGCAGCGCGGTGGCACCTCGACGCCGAACAGCCGCTCCGCGCCGATCGAGAACGCGACATTGTTGCCGATCGAGTTGAGATAGTCCTCGCGATCGGTCCACGGAATCACCTGGTTGTACTGGCGATACTCGCCGATCTTCTCGAAGCCGCAGTGGAGATAGCCGATGTGCGGGATGCATCGCACGACGGTCTCGCCATCCAGCTCGAGCACGAGACGAAGCACGCCGTGCGTTGCGGGATGCTGCGGTCCGATATTGATGAGCATGTGCTCACCCTCGAGCTCGGGCGCCGTGCCCATCGCCGGCGGCTCGAGAGTCGTGACCTGACCGTTCTCGGTGACCGTCATGGGCGTGCGAACCGCTCGCCCTTCGGCGTCGACGCCCGCGGTGCCGAGCGCAACTTCGACCGTGCGCGTGGTGGTCGCCATGCTATTCCCCCGTCCGTTCGCCGCCAGCGAGTCGCCGGCGCATGTCTTCCGGGAGATCCTCGAACGCCTGCGCGACTGACAGCTCTTCCATGGAGTAGCGGCCCTCGGTGGTGATGCTCAGCGCCTGTCGAAGCTGTTCCGCCCGACTGAAGCGGCCACGCAACGGGAAATCCTTGCGCAGCGGATATCCCTCCCGATACGACTCCCACATGAGAATTCGTCGCAGATCGGGGTGGCCGGTGAACGTGATGCCGAACATGTCGTAGCACTCGCGCTCGAGCCAATCCGCGCCCTTGTAGATCGGCCAGACGCTGTCGACCACGAGTGGCGCGCGCTTGTCCAGTGACGCCTTGAGCCGAATGAATCGACGATGCGGCAGCGAGCGCAAATGCCACACGACCTCGAGCGGCTGCTCGGCGTCGCGAAACTCGACCGCCGTCACATCGGAGAGATAGTCGTACTGCTGCGAGGGATCGTCGTGCAGCCAGCGCACGACCTCGCTCACGCCGTGCGGATGCACGTAGACGTTCGTGTCGCCCCAGATCACTTCCGACCGCACGAACAGCGCGGGGAACGTCTGCGCGATCAGCGCCGCAGTGGGATTCGGTTCGCCACCCTTCTGTGGAAGGTTGCGCGGAGTTGCAGGCGCCGGGGCGCCGGGGTTCGCGCTGCCGGGAAGAACTGGGGAGAACGGAACCGTCACAGTCCGGACCGCGTCTGCTGCACGGAGTTGCCGAACGGCTCCGAGAGCTCGTCGATGCGGCTCGCCGGGATGTAGAGCCCGCTCTCGGGATCGGGCTCCATCTCGTTCCGAATCGTGTTGTCGGACATCTTCTCCCGCATCACCTTCTCCTGCAGCATCATGATGCCATAGAGAAGACCTTCAGGGCGGGGCGGGCAGCCGGGCACGTACACGTCTACCGGAATGATCGTGTCAATGCCCTGCACCACGGCGTAGTTGTCGAACATTCCGCCGGTGGAGGCGCAGGCGCCCATCGAGATCGCCCATTTGGGCTGTGGCATCTGCTGCCAGATGCGACGAAGCACGGGAGCGAGCTTGAACGGAACGCGGCCGGCGCAGATGAGCACGTCGGCCTGGCGGGGCGAGA
The DNA here is from genome assembly GCA_035310785.1 of Gemmatimonadaceae bacterium. Lineage (GTDB taxonomy): Bacteria > Gemmatimonadota > Gemmatimonadetes > Gemmatimonadales > Gemmatimonadaceae > FEN-1250. The sequence continues at coordinate 15,477 of DATGDQ010000228.1, forward strand.
AGCTCATGCGTTCCATGCCGAATCGCGCGAGGTCGAAGCGCGTTGCAGCGGTGGCCATGAACTCGATCGCGCAGCACGCGGTTCCGAACGGCATGGGCCAGAGCGATTTCGAGCGGCTCCAGTTGACGAGGAAATCGAGTCGCGTGGTGACCCAGCTTTCCTGATTGGAAGGACCGAACGTTGCGCTCTGGGGAGTCGTCTGGCTCAATCCCATTGCAGCGCTCCCTTCTTCCAGACGTAGATGTAGCCCACCAGCAGGATCGCGATGAACACCAGCATCTCACCGAGTCCGAAGAATGAGAGGTGCGCCGCCGCGCAGGCTCCGTTCACGAGCGGTACGTCGCAGGACAACTGCCGGTAGAAAGTCGCCCACGGGATCATGAACACCGTCTCGATGTCGAAGACGATGAACAGCATGGCGACCATGTAGAACTTGACGGAAAATCGCTCGCGCGCATCACCGAGCGGCGGGATGCCTGATTCGTACGCGATTTGTTTGACTGGGGTCGGGCGCGGACGGATCGTCAGATGGGACAATGCGAGCATCATGACCGCATTTGCGGCGACGAACCCCACCAGCATGAGAATCGGAAAATACTCGCGACCCATCGTCTCCCAGTTCGTGAAATTTTTCACTATCCCAGTGAGGGAAAACTATCGCGGGCGCAATGCCGCTGCAATGCGCTTTGCCATGCCCAGCGGGGCGGGATACATTCCGCTCCGACCGAACCCCTCCGTTTCTCCTCACCCACGAGACATGTCCATCAAGTCCGATCGCTGGATCCGCCAGATGGCGCTTGAGCACGGTATGATCGAGCCTTTTGCCGACCGCCAGGTTCGCGAAGGCGTCATCTCGTACGGCGTCAGCTCGTACGGCTACGACATGCGGGTCGCGACGGAGTTCAGGATCTTCACGAACGTGCTGAACTCGTTGGTGGACCCGAAGCGATTCGATCCCAAGTCGTTCGTGGAGTTCGAGGGCGACGTCTGCATCGTTCCTCCCAACAGCTTCGCGCTCGGCCGCTCGGTGGAGTACTTCCGCATTCCGCGCAACGTCATCACGATCACTGTCGGCAAATCGACCTATGCCCGCTGCGGCATCATCACCAACGTGACGCCGTTCGAGCCCGAGTGGGAGGGGTTCGTGACGCTGGAGATTTCGAACACGACGCCGCTACCGGCCAAGATCTACGCGAACGAGGGCATAGCGCAGGCGCTCTTCTTCCAGGGGGATGAGGCGCCCGAGACGTCGTATGCGGATCGGAAGGGCAAGTACCAGGGGCAGCGTGGAGTGACGCTGCCGAGATTGTAGGGAGTGGCGCTAACGGCGGTACACGAATCGGACCAATTTCAACGAATCGAAACCGCCAGCTCGTGGCGGCGTACTCGCCGGTCGAGGCGCTACAGTCTCTCTCGGCGTCGGATTCGATTCGATCCATTGGTTCGATTCGTGTACCGCAGTTGACCGGCGCCCAAGCCGGCGCTCATCCCTCGCCGCCCGCCGCCTTCTCCTCACGCGATGCCGCGAGGGCCCGGATGTAGTCGCGGTTCATGCGCGAGATCGTGTCGATGCTGATCTCCTTCGGGCACGCGATCTGACACTCGCCGTGCAGCGTGCATCCGCCGAAGCCCTCGGCGTCGTGCTGCGCGACCATTGCGATCACGCGCCGGTAGCGCTCCGGCTGTCCCTGCGGCAGCTCCGCCAGATGCGTGATCTTCGCCGCGGTAAACAGCGAGGCGGAGCCGTTCGGGCACGCCGCTGCGCACGCGCCGCAGCCGATGCATGCGGCTGCGTCCATCGCGAGATCGGCCTCGATCTTGGGAACCAGGATTTCGTTCGCGTCGCGCGCGCCGCCGGTGGTCGCGGTGATGTACCCTCCCGCCGCGATGATGCGATCGAGCGCGCCACGATCGACACTCAGATCCTTCACGATCGGAAACGCCCGCACGCGCCACGGCTCGACGAAGATCGTTTCGCCATTCGCAAAGCTGCGCATGTGAAGCTGGCACGTGGCCGTCCCCTGATTCGGACCGTGCGCGTGCCCGTTGATCATCATGGCGCAACTGCCGCAGATGCCCTCGCGGCAGTCGTGATCGAACGCGATCGGCTCCTCGCCGCGCAGCGTGAGCTGCTCGTTGACGACGTCCAGCATCTCGAGAAAGGATGCCTCCGGGCTGATGTCGGTGGCGCGATACTCCACCATCTTCCCGGGCGAGCTCGGGCCTGCCTGCCGCCAGACGCGCAAGGTGACGTTCACTTGTAGCTCCGCTGCGCGAGGTGCACGTACTCGAACTCGAGCGGCTCCTTGTTGAGAATCGGCGGTCTTCCGTCACCGGCGTATTCCCAGGCCGCCACGTACGCGAAATGCTCGTCGTCGCGAAGCGCCTCGCCGTCGGGGGTCTGGAACTCCTCGCGAAAGTGTCCCCCGCACGATTCACGGCGCTCCAGCGCGTCGAGGCATATCAGCTCGGCGAGCTCGAAGAAGTCGGCGACACGCCCGGCCTTCTCGAGCGCCTGATTGAGCGTGTCGGCGCTGCCCGGCACGTTCACGTCGCGCCAGAACTCTTCTCGCAGCGTCGGGATCAGCTGCAGCGCCTTCCTGAGTCCTGCCTCGTTGCGCGACATCCCGCAGTACTCCCACATGATGTTGCCGAGCTCGCGATGGAACGAGTCGACGGTGCGCGATCCCTTGATCGAGAGGAACTGCTTCGTGCGGTTCGCGACCCGTGTCTCGGCCTCGCGAAACGCGGGATGCGTCGCATCCACTGGTGCGAACTTTCTCGATGCCAGGTAGTCGGCGATGGTGTTCGAGATGATGAAGTAGCCGTCCGCGAGCCCCTGCATCAGCGCGCTCGCGCCAAGCCTGTTCGCCCCGTGATCGGAGAAGTTCGCCTCGCCGATCACGTGCAGGCCCGGGATCGTGCTCATGAGATTGTAGTCGACCCAGAGACCGCCCATCGTGTAGTGCACGGCGGGGTAGATCCGCATCGGCACCCTGTACGGATTCTCATCCGTGATGCGCTGATACATCTGGAACAGGTTGCCGTACCGCTCGCGAATCGCGTCGACGCCGAGTCGCGCGATTGCTGCGGCGAAGTCGAGGTAGACGCCGAGGCCGCCGGGGCCGACGCCGCGCCCCTCATCGCAGACTCGCTTTGCGGCGCGCGAGGCGATGTCGCGCGGCGCGAGATTACCGAAGCTCGGATACATCCGCTCGAGATAGTAGTCGCGCTCCGATTCCGGAATCGTGTCGGGCGAGCGCTCGTCACCCTTCGCCAGCGGCACCCACACGCGCCCATCGTTGCGCAGCGACTCCGACATCAACGTGAGCTTCGATTGATACTCGCCGCTCTTCGGGATGCACGTCGGATGAATCTGCGTGAAGCACGGGTTCGCGAACGCGGCACCGCGTTTGTAGGCGCGCCAGATCGCGGTCGCATTCGATCCCTTCGCATTCGTGGAGAGATAGAACACATTGCCGTATCCGCCCGTGCCCAGCACGACCGCGTCGGCCACGTGCGATTCGATGGCACCCGTGATCAGATTGCGCGTGACGATGCCCCGCGCCACGCCATCGATGACGACCAGATCGAGCATCTCCGTGCGCGGATACATCGTGACCATCCCATTCCCGATCTGCCGCTCGAGCGCCTGGTATGCGCCTAGGAGGAGCTGCTGCCCCGTCTGCCCACGCGCGTAGAAGGTGCGCGAGACCTGCGCTCCGCCGAAGGAGCGGTTCGCGAGCAGCCCGCCGTATTCGCGGGCGAACGGCACACCCTGCGCAACGCACTGATCGATGATGTTCACGCTCAACTGCGCGAGGCGATAGACGTTTGCCTCGCGCGAGCGAAAGTCCCCGCCCTTCACGGTATCGTAGAACAGCCGATAGACGGAGTCGCCATCGTTCTGGTAGTTCTTGGCGGCGTTGATGCCCCCTTGCGCCGCGATGCTGTGCGCGCGTCGCGGCGAATCCTGGAAGCAGAAGCACTTCACGTTGTAGCCGAGCTCCGCGAGTGTCGCCGCGCCCGAGCCGCCAGCGAGTCCGCTGCCCACGACGATGATCGTGTATTTCCGCTTGTTCGCGGGGTTCACCAGCTTCATGTCGAAGCGGTGCTTGTCCCACTTCTGCTCGATCGGCCCATCCGGAACGCGCGCTCGCAGCTCCATCGTCACGACACCAGGTGGAAGTACACGGCGACGGGCACGAGCGTGAATCCAGCCCAGATGATGATCGCGAGCGCTATGGCGACCGGACGGCGAAACGGATCCAGTCGCCCGCGCTCGAAGCCGAGCGTTCGCACCGAGCTCCATGCGCCGTGATACAGATGGAAGCCCAACGCGATCATCGCGACCACGTAGAACAGCGTCACCCACCAGATTCGGAAGCTCGCGATGACGTTCGCATAGACGTCGCCCTCGACGAGCGGTGCCGGCTGCAGCGTGAGCGTCGTGAAATGAAGCACGTGCAGCACGATGAAGAGCAACAGCAACACGCCGCCGATTCGCATGGTGCGCGACGCAACCGTCGCCACCTGCATCTCGCGTTTCACGTAGGGCACCGGCCGCGCTGCGCGATCGATGATCGTGAGCTGATAGGCGGAGACCACGTGTGCGATCAGCGCGACGATCAACACCACGCGGATGATCCAGAGCGCCTCGTTCGCCGGACCGTGCAGAAACGCCGAGTAGGTGTTCAGGCGGGCAGCGCCCTCGAAGATCTGAAGATTCCCCGCCATGTGCAGGATGACGTAGCCGACCATGATCAGCCCCGACACCGCCATGACGATCTTCTTGCCGACCGTGCTCGCGAAGAAGGCGGGAGCGCGCATTACCGACGGGTCACAGGGCCACCGCCGACATCGGCTCGCGCACCGCATCGGCGCTCTTCGCGAGCGCCGCGCGCTCGTCGTCGGTGAGCGACACCTCGAAGATCTTCTCGAGCCCGGCTCTGCCCAGCTTGCACGGCACGCCAAGGAATATTCCGGATTGCCCGTACTCACCCTGCAACCATGCGGCACATGGCAGAATGCGCTTCTGATCGAACGCGATCGCTTCGCACATCTGCACGACCGCCGCCGACGGCGCGTAGAACGCCGAGCCCGTCTTCAGATACTTCACGATCTCGGCGCCGCCGTTGCGGGTGCGATCGATGATCGAGTCGAGCTTCGCCTTGTCGAGCAGCTGCGTGATCGGAATGCCGCTGACCGACGTGTACGAGAGCAGCGGAACCATCGTGTCGCCGTGACCGCCCAGCACCATCGCCTGAATGTCCCGCACCGACACGTCCAGCGCCTCGGCGAGGAACGAGCGGTAGCGCGCCGTGTCGAGCACACCAGCCATCCCGATCACGCGCTCGCGCGGGAAGCCAGTGGTTTGCATGGCGACCCACGACATCACGTCGAGCGGATTGGAGACGACGATCACGATCGCATTCGGCGACGAGCTCTTCACGTGCTCTGACACCTGCCTGACAATGCCAGCGTTCGTGTTGAGCAGATCGTCGCGCGACATGCCGGGCTTTCGCGCAATCCCGGCGGTAATGACGACAATGTCGGAGCCGGCGGACGGCTCATAGTCGTTCGTGCCGATGAGGCGGGTGTCGTACCCTTCGATAGGAGCTGATTCCCAGAGGTCGAGCCCTTTGCCCTGTGGAACGCCCTCGATCACGTCTACCAGAACCACCTCATGCGCCAGCTCTTTCTCCGCCAAACGCTGCGCTGTGGTCGCGCCCACGTTCCCCGCCCCGACTACCGTGATCCTGTTCAGCATCCGCGTCGCAATCCTCTGTTGGAATTCTGTATTGAAAGATATTGCTGGATCGCATCCGGCGTAATGGCAGGCTCGGTTTGATTGCCCTGTACGAATTGACGATTTCGGGTTCGGTACTCAGATTCAGAGTGTCGGCGCGAGCGCGCGCCGCACACGGAGGCACACATGGCGGTGTCATCATCGCGTCGCATGTTGGTGCTCATCCCGCTCATCATCGCAGCGGGCTGCAAGACCGGCGGCAACCACCCGGATGGGCCGAACGATCAGGCCTACCACGCGCACGTGATCACCGCCGAGGCGATCGAGCGATCGGGCGCAACCGATGCATGGGAAGTGATCAAGCGGTTGAGCACGACGGCACGCGCGCAGGAGGCCTACGATGGCGAGCCGCAGCGCCTGCATCCCAAGCGGGGGCATGGCAGCCTGGTGCTGCGAGATGATCCCATGGTGTATATCGATGGCGTTCCGCTCAGCGACATACGCGCGTTGCGCCAGATCGGAGCGTCGGACATCGACAACATCGAGGAGATGGGATCGATCGAGGCAACGGCGTACTTCGGTACGAACTCGAATTCCGGCGTGATACTCATTCACAGCAAGAGCCGATCGGGCGACTGAGCGAGGTGTGGACGAAAGAAATGAGGGAGGCGGAATTTCCGCCTCCCTCATTTGCGTTACGTGTGCTGCTCGGTCCTCCTCACGGATTGCGATCGAGACAGGTGTTCGGAGCGGGGCCCGGCACGTTGGGATTATTCAACTCCTCGATCGGAATCGGGAAGTTCGTGTCGGAGCCGTACACGCCGCCGCGATACCACGAGCCCGTTGGGAACACCGACTCGGGATCGCGCCCATAGCCATCGTTTGCCGTCGACCGCGAGAGCCTCCGAAGATCGCCGAGACGATGGTCCGTCAGATACAACCACTGACCGCGCTCGCTGAAGAGGAGATCCTGCCGACCCGTGACGGTGCCCGGATCAGCAAGAGGCGCGAGCCCGGCTATTCCGCTCGAGTCACGAAGATCGTTGAGCTTCTTCAGAAACAGAGCGTTGTTGTTCGCCTCGAGTGCCGCTTCCGCCTCGATCAGCCGCGCTTCGATACCGCTCGCGAGCACGGTAGCGGAGTCGGGGGCGGAATATCTCAGCGTTCCCCAGAACTGCACGCTCCCGTTTCCGATGAACGTGCTGCCCTGATCGCTCGCAGGATTACGTGGGTCGTCACGGTAGCGCAATCCATTCACGCCTTCCGTATCGGCCTCGATCCATCGCCCTTCGAGCCACATGAACTCGTACACACCGTTCCATTGGTGCTGGGAGTTCTTCGAGTGCTCGATCTTGTACGTCCAGCCCGTGGGCACATCCTGCACGAGCAGTGCTGCCTCGGCGAGATGCGAGCGTCCCTCGAACTGTAGCGTGCGTGCCTTCCCCACCTCGGCGAGGTAGTGTCGGTTGGCATCCACCGCAAACGTGAGTGCCGCGGTGAAGGTATCCGCCGCGACTCCGAGAAGCGCCTGCGTCGTGAGCGGCGTTCCGTTCTCGACGACCGCCGTGGCGGTGTCGACGTTCGAAAGCGGCACCCCGGAGCAGTAGTTCTCGGCGAGCAGCAGAATGGCATACGCCTGCAGACTCACGACCTCGGCACGTCCGGGATCCGTGGGTCCGAAGGCGGCGAACGCTCCGCTCGCGCGCTCGGCGGACACGCGCGC
>DATGDQ010000229.1:0-6909 GCA_035310785.1 Gemmatimonadaceae bacterium
GTCGCGACAGCGTCTCCGCGTTTGCGACATCGGCGCGCAGGGCAGCCTTTCGCAGATCGGCGTCGCTCATCGCGAGCGCGTCGGCCCCGAGCGCGGAGCTCAGGGCGGCGACCCACTGGACGCGCGGAAACGGCGGCTGGAGCGTCGGCACCGCGACGCTGAACGCCGGGTGCGCCCGCACACTGTCGGCGGCAGCAACGAGCATCTGTTCGACGAGCCGCATCATGTCCGTGTAGTCCGCGAATGCCTGATACCACTCGAGCATCGTGAACTCGGGATTGTGCGTGCGGTCGATGCCCTCGTTCCGGAAGTCGTGCCCGATCTCGTACACCGCGTCGAAGCCGCCCACGATGAGGCGCTTGAGGTAAAGCTCATCCGCGATGCGAAGGTAGAGCGGGATGTCGAGCGCATTGTGGTGCGTCGTGAACGGCCGCGCGGCGGCGCCTCCGTACAGCGGCTGCAGCACAGGGGTCTCGACCTCGAGAAAGCCGCGCGCATCGAGAAAGGCGCGCAATGCGCTGATCATCCTGGAGCGCGCCACGAATGACGCGCGCACCTCCGGGTGCACCGCGAGGTCGACCGCGCGCTGACGATAGCGCTGCTCGGGATCGCTGAAGCCCGAGTGCCGCACCACCACGCCATCCACGATCTCCTCCTTGCCGAACGGCAGCGGCCGGAGCGACTTCGCGAGCATCTCCGCGGCGGCCACACGCACCGTGGCCTCGCCGGTCTTGGTGCGGAACAGCGTTCCCGTCACCCCGATCACGTCGCCGATGTCGAACAGCTTGAGCGTCTCGAACGGCTCGTCGCCCAAGTCGTCCTTCCGAAAGTAGAGCTGAATGCGCCCCGAGTCATCGGCAAGATGCGCGAAGCTCGTCTTGCCCTGCCCTCGCCATGCGACGATGCGCCCGGCGACGCTCACGCGCTCACCCTCCGCTGCATCGCCCAGCGCGGCAATCGCGGCGGCCGCGGTGTGGGAGCGCTTGAAGCCATAGGCGTAGGGCGCGATGCCGCGCTGAAGCAGCGCATCATGCTTCTCGCGTCTCGCCTTGAGAACGAAGTTCTGCTCGTCCGTGGTCACGCGGCGCTCGCCCCCGTCGCGCCCGCGCGCTTGAGATATGCCTCGATGAACGGATCGATCGCGCCGTCCATCACCTTCGCGACGTCGGACACCTTGAGCTCGGATCGATGATCGTTGACCATCGTGTACGGCTGGAAGACGTAGCTCCGGATCTGATTGCCGAAGGAGACGTCCGTCTTCGCCGAATCGATCTCCGCCTTCTTGCGCTCGCGCTCCTCGACCTCGCGTTGATACAGCGCGTTCTTCAGCATCTTGAGCGCCGTCTCCTTGTTCTTGTGCTGCGAGCGCTGCTGCTGGCAGCTGGTGACGATTCCCGTCGGAATGTGGGTGAGCCGAACGGCGGAGCTGGTCTTGTTGACGTGCTGTCCACCGGCTCCCGATGCGCGGAACACATCCATTTTGATGTCCTCATCACGCACTTCGATGTTGATCTCTTCGTCGACATCGGGATAGACGAACACAGACGCGAAGCTCGTGTGTCGGCGCGACTGCGAATCGAATGGCGAGATGCGCACGAGCCGGTGCACACCCGCCTCGGAGCGCAGGAAGCCGTACGCATACTGTCCGCGAATCTCGACCATCGCGCCCTTGATACCGGCTTCTTCGCCCTCGCTCACGTCGAGCACCTCCACGCTGAAGCCCCGTCGCTCGGCCCACCGCGTGTACATGCGGAGCAGCATGGCGGCCCAGTCCTGCGCCTCCGTTCCGCCGGCGCCGGCGCTGATCTCCACCATGGCATTGCGATGGTCATCGGGACCCTGAAGCATCGAGCGGAGCTCGAAGCTCGCGAGCTGGTCGTCGAAGGTTTCGAGCTCGCGATCCAGCTCATCCGACAGCCCGTCATCGTGTTCGGAGTTGAGCAGCTGATCGAGCTCCGTCATCTCACGGAGCTTCGCTTCGAGCCTGTCGTACGGCTCGATCCAGTTCTTGAGCGTGTTGACTTCCTGAATGACTTCGCGCGCGCGATCGGGCACGTCCCAGAATCCGGGCTCGCCCATCTGCGCCTCGCGCGTGCTCAGGGTGACGCGCTTCGTATCCAAGTCAAAGCAACCCCCGGAGCTCGGCGAGTCGCTCATCGTGCCGGCGAAGCTGCCGGGTGCGTTCACTGTCGGACACTGTATCCACTCCACTGATGATGGCCTGCGCGACGCGGCGATGGGACCGCGAACGACACGAGCCGTTCCGGCGCCGGAACGGCTCGCATGAGAAATATAATCCGTCACGCCTCTCGCGGCACGATGTCGCGAGCAGAGGATGCGTGAGAGCTAGAAGATCTTCGCCCCGCCCGCGAGCACGTCGTTGAGCGCATCCTGGAAGTGCGTCGTATTCTCGGCGAACTCCTTCCCCATCTGCTCGACGTATTCCTCGTAGCTCTTCTTGATCTCCTCACGAAAGCTCTCGCGCAGCGTGCCCTCGCGCTTTCCCTGTGCGTGACGGTCGGGAAAGTAGGCGATGATGTCCGAGACGAGCGCGCGTGCGAGGCGCTTTGCCTTCTGATTGGGATCGTTCGCGAGAAATGGATTGATCGGCGGACGCGAGGCGGGCGCACCCGGTTGCGACGCGCCGGGTCGCGAGGGTGGCGCCGAAGGTCGTGCCGCAGGTGGTGCGGGCGACGGCGATGGGGAGTGCGCGGACGCCGGGGCAGGCTGCGTCGCCGCTGCCATCGCGGCCATCGTCGCCGGAATGGCGGGCGCGCGCGGCGGGGTGTCCTGCGTCCGCGCGGGCACGACGGGGCGCTCGCTCGGCGGCGTGACCGTCTGAGGGCGCGACGGCATCGATGTGTCCGCGGACGTGCGCGGCTGCTGCGGCGCCTGCGCAGCCGCCTGAGCTCCGAAGCCCGCGTGCATCGGCTGCGGGGGCGTCGGCATCGAGACGGGAGGGCGCGGCGGCAGTGGCGCCGAAACCGAGGGACGTTGGCGGGGCGGAGTCGCGGCGCTGGAGGATGCCGGTGCCGATGCGGTGAAGTCATCGTCGATACGACCACGCTCACCTATGGCGATCACCCCGCCGCACACCGAGCATCGCGCGCGCACCCCCGCGAGTGGGATCTTCGCCGGATCAACGCGAAAAACGGAGCTGCACTCGGGACAGGTGACGTTCATGCGGCAGCGCTCACGCGAAAGTGTTTCCGGTCATCGTTCCGAGACGCCAACGGGTGAGCCGACGATCGGATCCTGTCGCCGGTCGACCACGTAGACGGATCCGTTGAGTGTCTTGGCATAGCTCTTCATCTCTGTCGCCAGCTCGCTGACCTGCGCGGGGTGACTGAAGTTCCGTCGCTCGTTCGTGACGACGCCGATGCTCACCGTCATGAGCGGCACCCGATGCAGCTGTCCGCGCCGGTCCTTGCCGAAATAATATCCTGCCCGCCGGTCCTGTTCGGAATACTGATACGGCACGAGCAAATCGAAAATGGAGACGATCTCCTGGCAGATTTCCGGAGCCTGGAGCATCGGCACGAGAAAGATGAAGTCATCCCCCCCAATATGTCCGACGAATCCGCCTTCTGGCGAGAGGCCACGCACCACATCGTGCAAGATCTTCGCGAGAATGCGGATGACCCGGTCCCCTTCGAAGTAGCTGTAGCGGTCGTTGTATTCCTTGAAGTGATCGAGATCCGCATAGCAGGCGGCGAACAGCTCGCCCGTGGCGAGACGGGCGCCGATCGCTGCCTCGATCTCCGGAGCGCCGGGGAGGCGCGTCGACGGATGCACGTGCACGTCGCGATCCGCGCGGCGAAGCATCACATCGAGGCGAATCGCCACCTCGGCGTCGGGCGTATTCGGGGCGAGCACCTCATCGGCACCGGCCGCGAATCCCTGGGCGATCGAGGCCTCGCCACCGCGCACGAACATGCCGGCGGGAACCACGCCCGTATAGGAGTCGCCCTTGAGTCGCACGCACGCGGCGCACGAGACGAGCGGCTGCGTGCGCGCGTCGAAGATGACGACGAGCGGCCGTCCGCGGAGAGCCATCGACATGAGCTCGTCCACCGTTCGACACAACACGGGTGAGAGGCCGCGCGCGTTGAACCAATGCCGCGCCAACTCCGGCAGCGGAGCGGCATCGGGCGAAAAAAAGACGGCTGGACTCTGGGCCACGCTACGCGGTCCTCTGGTCGTCGGACGCCTGGATGGTCCTCGCGATCGAGGAAGTCAAAGCGTTATGGCACACGGGGATGTGTTCGTTTGACGATCAAAAATAGAAGAACGCAACGGCCAGAACCCCATATACCAGAAGGAGAAAGGCTCCCTCGAGCCAATTCGACTCCGCATCGATCACGATCGCCGACGTTATCCACACGGCGAGCGTCACGCTCGCCACCTCGAAGAAGCCGAATGCCAGGTCGAGCGGATGGCCAAGCAGCAGACTGACGAACACCAGCACCGGGGCGACGAAGAGCGCAACCTGCACCGACGACCCGATCGCGATGCTGGCGGCGAGATCCATCCGGTTCTTGCGCGCCATGAGCACGGCCGAGCTGTGCTCGGCGGCGTTGCCGATGATGGGAATGAGTATGAGCCCGACGAACACATCGGACAGTCCGAGCGTTTCCACCGTGGACTTGGTGGCGCCGACGAGCAGCTCGGACATCCAGCCGATGGCGACGGCGACCACCGCCAGCACGAGCAGTGTGCGTTTCAGCGACCACGCCGCTTCGTCGGAGGCGGGGGGCGACTCGTCGAACGTTTCTTCTTCGAGCGCGTCGAACGCGCTCTTGTGCGTGCCCATCGAGTAGAGAAGAAAGAGCACGTATCCAATGATGAGAAACGCCGCTACGAATTCGGACACACGCTCGGTTGCGGCCCGTGCGGGATCGGGATGGGCCGCGAGGAACAACGTCGGCACGATGAGCCCGACCGCGGCGATGACGAGCAGTGAGATGCTCGTGCCTGCGAAGCTCGGATTGAACTTCTGGGTGCGGTACTTCAGTCCCCCTGCCAGCTGAGAGGCGCCGAGCACGAGCAGGAGATTGCCGATGATCGACCCGGTGATCGACGCCTTGACGAGATTGATCAGCCCTGCGTGCAGGGCGAAGATCGCGATGATGAGCTCCGCGAGATTGCCGAGCGAAGCGTTGACGAGACCGCCGAGCGTGGGGCCGGTGTGCGCGGAGAGCTCTTCGGTGGCGCTCCCCAGGAGGCTCGAGAGCGGGACGATCGCGAGCGCGCTCGCGGCGAAGACGACGATGGGCGCCGCATGCAGGAACGACGCGGCGATGGCGACGGGCGCCGCGACGAGAAGCCAGAGCAGCCAGTTCACTTATCGGCGGCTAATATGGCGTCGCGTCGTCGATGAGCATGATCGGGATGTCGTCGCGCACCGCGAAGCGGAGGCGATCGACGGGACAGATGAGCACCGACTCGGACTCTCGATATTCGAGTGGACCCTTGCACTTCGGGCAGACGAGAATTTCGAGCAGCTGCGGCGTGAGACTCATGATGAATGATCCTCCGGGAGCGTGTAACCGAATCGTTTGAGCGAGCCTTCGTTGCGGCGCCAGTTGGGCAGCACCTTGACCCAGAGATCGAGATAGACCGGTGCGCCCACGAGCCGCTCGATCTTGGTTCGCGCCGAGCGTCCGATGTCGCGTACACGAGCGCCCTTGTCGCCGATCAGAATTCCCTTCTGGCTGTCACGCTCGACGTAGATGACCGCCCGAATGTACACCGGCTGCTGCTCTTCGCGAAATTCCTCGATCTCGCACGCCACGCTGTACGGCACCTCGTCCTGCAGCTGTTCGAGGGCGGTCTCGCGAACGAGCTCACTGGCGAAGAAGCGCATCGACTGTGCCCCGATCTCGTCGGCGGGATAGAGGAACGGGCTTTCGGGCAGGAGTGCGCTCAATCGTTCGATGAGCGCGGGAATGCCTTCGCCGGTTCGAGCGGAGATGAAGATGTCCGATGGTCGTGCGGCCATGCGGCGCTTGAGGGCGCGCGGGTTGAGCGCATCGATCTTGTTGCAGACGGTGATCACGGGAGCGCGCGGAGGCGACTCGAGCTCCGCGGCCTGCGCGAGCGTGGGCGGATCCATCTCCGTCGCCTCGACCAGGTATGCGATCACGTCCGCCTCGGCGAGCGCGCGGAGGGCTGCGCCGCGCATCGCGCGCTGGAGGGCGTACTGGGGCGCCAGCAGTCCCGGGGTGTCGGCGATGATGAGCTGCGCATCGTCGGTCGTGTGAATGCCGAGGATGCGGTCGCGCGTCGACTGGGGCTTGGGACTCGTGATGCTGAGCTTCTGGCCGATGATGCGATTGAGGAGCGTCGACTTCCCCGCGTTGGGTTTCCCGACAACGGCGACGATCCCGGCGCGAGTCATGGGGCGAAAGGTAGTGTGATCGTGACGAATCGAGTGCGTGATGGGCGGAGTATGGAGTGGGTGGATGAAGCGATCCCCCGGGCTGCGTGGAGCAACTCGGGGGATCGAAGGGGTGCCGGCGACGGCCTACTCTCCCGCGCCCTCTCGGGCGGAGTACCATCGGCGCTGCAGGGCTTAACGACCGTGTTCGGGATGGGAACGGGTGTGGCCCCTGCGCTCTAGTCGCCAGCGTAGATCTGTTTTTGTGTGACAGCTGTGTTGGAGCTCGGCGGCAGCTGAAAGACGAACGAAGGTTGGTGTAAATCGTGGATGTCGAATCCTGTTGTTACTTAGAAACGCGTTGCTCTGCTTGCAGACTTGAATAAGGAAGTAGTCAAGCCGCACGGGCGATTAGGACCGCTGCGCTCGGAATGGATTGCTCCATGTCCACGGGCGGCCTATCGACGTGATGGTCTCTCACGGCCCTTCAGGGGAGTCAAGCTCCCGGGAGTGTTCATCTTGGGGGGGGC
>DATGDQ010000230.1:0-6372 GCA_035310785.1 Gemmatimonadaceae bacterium
AGAGGAGCTCAGGTTCACCATGCGAGGTGAGTGCTCTGATCAGCTCGAAATCGAAGCGGCGTCCGGCAACCGCCGCCACCGAAACGACCTCACGCGCCGCCTCGCTCAACCCGGCGAGCCGCCGACCCACCGCCTCCGCCGCGGTCCGCGGCACGCGCACATGGTCGAGCGAGCGCGCACGCCACGCGCCATCGGCAACGACCAGATCTCCATCGACGATGAGCGCCTTGAGCACCTCTTCGACGAAGAACGGATTGCCTTCGGTCAGCGCGTGGAGCTTGCCGACGAACGCTGGCTCGAAGGGAGACTCCGGACCGAAGATGGCGCTCAGCATCTCTGCGATCTGGGGGACCTCCAGCGGTCGCAGAGAGACTTCCCACGCGCAGCGGGCGCGGTCGAAGTCGGCGAGGAGCCGCGCCAGGCGCGCCCCTACCTCGTCGCTCCGAAACGTGAGCGCGAGCGTGATGGGGCGTGATCCGAGCGATCGGGCGAGGTGGAGGACGAGATCGAGCGTCGCATCATCGCTCCAGTGCACATCCTCGATCACGATCAACAGCGGCTGCACCCGACCGAGCGCGTGCACGGCCTCGGCGAGCGAATGGAACAGACGGCGTCGGTCCTCCTCCACGTCGGAGGCGGCGTGCGGCGCCGCGTCGGGAAAGATCTGGCGCAGCTCGGGGAAGAGCGCCACCAGCTCGGTCGCGGCGGGCGCGAAGTAGTGCGCGGCGAGCGCCGGCGATGCGGTCATCGAGAGGACGCGCACCAGATCGAGAATTGGCGCATACGGCTGGGCGCGGTCGGCCTCGAAGCACGCGCCCTGGAGCGTCACGAAGCCTGCGGCGCGCGACCGCTCGATCATGGCGCGTACGAGGCGCGACTTGCCGACGCCCGCTTCCCCAGAAACGAGCAGCGTGCCCCCGTAGCCGTCACGCGCACGATCGAGCGTGTGCACGACGGTGGTCAGCGGGACGTCGCGGCCGATCAGTACCGGACAGACGACGCTTTTATCGAGCAGCATGCGCCCAACGCGAGAGATTGATGGATGAAAGATGGCGCGCCGGGGCAGTCGTCCGCCACCACATCACCGGCGGCGCCCTCACAACGTCGGACGGCGCCGTTCGCTCGAGGGCTGTCCGCGCCCTGCCTACCTCACATCCATCACTCCACCGTGACGGACTTCGCCAGGTTCCGGGGCTGGTCCACGTTCGCGCCGCGCTTCACCGCGATGTAGTACGCGAGCAGCTGCAGCGGCACCGACGCCAGAATCGGCGTGAACATGTCGATCGTTTCCGGAATGCGAATCTCGTAATCCAGCTTGCCCGCCAGCGCGGGCTCGCTGCGGCTCGTGAGCGCGATCACTCGACCACCGCGCGCTTTCACTTCGTGGATGTTCGACACGATCTTGTCGAACACCGAATCGTGCGGCGCGATGAATACCACCGGCATGTTCTCATCGATCAGCGCGATCGGGCCATGCTTCATCTCGGCGGCCGGATAGCCTTCCGCGTGGATGTAGCTGATCTCCTTGAGCTTGAGCGCTCCCTCGAGCGCGGCCGGGAAGTTGTAGCCGCGACCGAGATACAGGAAGTTCGTGACGTCCTTGAACTGTTCCGCGATCTCCTCGATCGCAGGCGCGGTCTCGAGAATCTCCGCGATCTGATCGGGCAGCTTCTGCATCGCCTCGACGATGTGTTTCCCCTCGATCTCGGTGAGCCCGCGCAGCCGCGCCAGCTTGAGCGCAAAGAGCGCGAGCGCGGTCACCTGGCTGCTGAACGCCTTCGTCGACGCCACTCCGATTTCGGGGCCGGCGTGAATGTAGATGCCGCCGTCCGACTCGCGCGCGATCGTGGAGCCCACGACGTTCACGATTCCCAGCGCACGCGCACCGCGCCGCTGCGCCTCGCGCATCGCCGCCAGCGTATCCGCCGTCTCGCCCGACTGCGAGATCACGATGCAGAGCGTCTTCTCGCTGATGATCGGATTCCGGTACCGCAGCTCCGACGCGTACTCCACTTCCACCGGGACGCGCGCGAGCTCCTCGATGAGGAATTCGCCGATCAGCGCGGAGTGCCAGCTCGTTCCGCACGCCGTGATGAGAATGTTGTCGAACGTGAGCAGCTCCTCGTTCGTCAGATTGAGACCGCCCAATCGTGCGGCACCCGTATCGTTGAGGAGACGCCCGCGCATCGTGTTCCTGACCGTGTCCGGCTGCTCGAAGATCTCCTTGAGCATGAAGTGCGCAAAGCCGCCGCGCTCGATCATGTCCAGATCCCAATCGATGCTCGCCACCGCGCGCTCCAGCGGCAGCGCGTTCATGTCGATGATCTGATAGCCGTTGCGATCGAGCACGGCGAGATCGCCGTCATCGAGGTAGATCACCTGCCGCGTGTGGGCGAGGATCGCCGAGACGTCGCTCGCGATGAAGTACTCGCCCTCCCCGAGCCCCACGAGCAGCGGGGAGCCCTTGCGCGCAGCCACGATCTTGTCCCGGTCATCGCTCGACACGACCGCGATGCCGTACGTGCCCTCCACCCGCGAGAGCGCCTCGATCACCGCTTCCTCGAGATTTCCCTCGTACACCTCTTCGATCAGGTGCGCGAGAACCTCCGTATCCGTATCCGAGCGGAAGCTGTGGCCGAGCTCCTCGAGCGCCTGCCGAAGTGCGGAGCCGTTCTCGATGATTCCGTTGTGCACGACTCCGATCTTCTCATCGCAGCTCATCTGCGGATGCGAGTTGATGAAGTTCGGCGCGCCGTGCGTCGCCCAGCGCGTGTGCGCGATGCCGAGCGTTCCGATGATCGGCGTCGAGGCCACGAGCGCCTCCAGCTCCGAGATCTTTCCCGGTGCCTTTCGTGTCTCGAGCCCCTTCCCGTTCATGATGGCGATGCCAGCCGAGTCATAGCCCCGATACTCGAGGCGCTTCAGCCCTTCGAGGAGCAGTGGCGTGGCAGAGCGAGGTCCGACGTATCCTACGATTCCGCACATATACCGCGTTCCCGGAAAAAGTCAGCGCAGCGCATCGAGCGGTACGCGCGAGCGCGCGACCAGATCGCGTGCCTCTTCATCAGTTGGTGCTTCTGCAATAACGCGCACGATCGGCTCGGTTCCCGACGGCCGCACGTGCACCCAACGATCGTCCCACGACAGCCGCAAACCATCCTGCGTATCCACCGCTGCATCCGTGAAGCCGGCGCGCAAGGAACTGTACACCGTGTCCAGCGGCGCGTTCGGCCGATCCAGCTTGTCTTTCACGATACGATAACGGGGATACCGATCGATTACTCGCGACAGCGGCTCCCCGTCCTCCACCAGCATTTGGAGCAGGAGAGCCACCCCCACCGGCGCATCCCGGCCCAGGTGCAGCTCGGAGAGAATCACCCCTCCGTTCCCCTCGCCGCCTATCGCGGCCCGCTCACTCCGCATGCGCAATGCGACATTCACTTCACCAACCGGCGCACGGATCACGGAAGTTCCCGCCTCCTTTGCTACGTCATCGACGATTCGGCTGGTCGAGAGGTTCGCCACCACCGGTCCCGGCCGATACCGCAGCGCCAATCTCGCCGCCAACGCAAGCGTCCAATCCTCTCCGATCGCCGTTCCCGCGTCCGACACCAGAGCCAACCTGTCAACATCTGGATCAGTTGCGAGCCCTACATCCGCCCTCGTGTGGAGCACGAGTCGTTCCAGTTCACCGAGGTTCGCGGCGACCGGTTCCGGAGGACGCGGGAATAGACCATTTGTTTCCAGATTGACGCCCGATACCTCACATCCAAGTCGTTCCAGCAGCAGGGGAAGGATCGCGCCCCCCGCGCCGTTCGCACAGTCGAGCGCAATGCGGAATCTCCGCGCCCGTATCCGCTCGACACTTATGAAGGGAAGCGACAACACCTGCTCGATGTGACGCGCGATCGCCTCGGTGTCCTGGGTCACAATCCCAAGCCGGTCCCAAGTCGCGTACGCGATCTCGCTGTCGACAACACCCCGCATGGCGCGCCCTTCCTCCCCATCGAGAAAGAGCCCGCTCGGACCGATGAACTTGAGCGCGTTCCACTCGATCGGATTGTGGCTCGCCGTGATCGCGAGCCCGCCCGCCGCGTGCGCGTTCTCTACCGCCAGCTGAATCGTCGGCGTCGGCGCGAGGCCCACGTCCAGCACGTCGCAGCCCACGCTCTGCAGCGCCGCAATCGTCGCACGATGAAACATCGGTCCCGACACACGTGAGTCGCGGCCGACCACGATCGTTCGTGACCCCCCACTGCGCTGCGCCCACGCGCCGAATCCGGCCGCGAACTTCGAGATGACGGCAGGGGTGAGCCCGTCGCCCACACGTCCCCTCACCCCCGACACACTGACCATCAATTTCTCGTACACGCGACTGCCTCCAGATTCGTTGCCGAAAAGCTAGTGCGCGTTCGAGCGACGGCAACGACGTAACTCGTTACACCGCGCGGTCTCACGCGTGAATACCGGAGGAGAGCGCCTCCCGCTCTTCCGCATCTCCGCACGACAAGCCCCCGGCCCCTCTCTCGTGAGTCTTCGCTCCCGTTTCTCGAGTCTTCCATTTCGCTGGAAGATGGCGTTCATCACCGCAACCGCGGTGCTTGCCACGCTGGCCCTCGTGCTCACTCCCGTCTACGTCGCGAGCAGGCACAAGCTCACCCAGTTGAACGGCCATCGTCTCGATGCGATCGCCGCAAGCGCCAGCGTCGCCATCCCTCCCGAATCGCTGGACGTCATCGCCGGACGCGGTCAGAACTCCGCCGCCTTCGTGTACGTGCGCGACATTCTCAAGCGAACGTGGACAGCGAACGGCGGCGACACGCGCCAGCTGACGAATGGCATCGCCATCGTGCGGCACGACGGAAACGATTACCGCTATCTGGCACACTCCTCGTGGGCCGCCGGCTCGCCGCAATACAGTCGCACCTGGTCGCCACCGCCCGCGCTCGGAGACAGTCTCGCACGCAACGCGAGCGGCGAGACTCCGCTGTACGACGGTCCCGTCGGCCAGGAGCTCGCGGCGGAGTATCCAATTCGACGCACCAACGGCACCACCGCGGCGTTCACCGTCGTCACACTCGATGCCGATCCGTTTCTCTCCGATCTCTCGAAGGATCTCATGCGCATCGCGTGGATCCCCGTGCTCGTGATGGTCGGCGCGCTCGCGGCCTCGCTGATCGCTGCCCGCCAGATGACCTACGGCATTGAGGAGGTCGCGTCGCACGCGCAGCTCGTCGCGCGCGGCAGCATGCGCCGCGAGCTCACGTTCGAATCGGGCGATGAGATCGGCGCGCTCGCGACCTCTTTCCGCACCATGAGCGCCGGACTCCGCACGCTCCTCCGCGATGTCGAGACCGGAGCCGCGGAAGTGGCGGCCACCGCCGATGAGCTCGCGGCAGGCGCTCAGCAGATGAGCGCCTCCACGGAACAGGTCGCGGCAGCCGCGCAGTCGATCGCGACCTCTGCGGCACAGCAGACCAAGGGCATCCACATCGTGGTCGCGATCTCCGGACGCGTCGCCGTGCGCGCCCAGGAAACCTCCGGACATGCAGTCCGCGCGCAGACGGCCGCCGACGCAGTCACCGACTCGGCCCGACGTGCGGGAGAGGCTGCCGAACAGGGGCTCAAGAGTATGGCGCGCATTTCGTCCGTCACCAGCGAGACGCTGCCGGCAGTGGCCGAGCTGGGCGAAAAATCGCTGCGCATCGGCCAGATCACGGATACGATCGGCGCCATCGCGCGGCAGACGAATCTGCTCGCCCTGAACGCCGCCATCGAGGCCGCGCGCGCCGGCGAGCACGGGCGCGGCTTCGCCGTGGTGGCCGACGAGGTGCGCAAGCTCGCCAAGGAGAGCAGTCGCGCGCTCGAGACCATTCGTCAGCTCGCCGCCGAGATTCAGGAGGCGAGCGCCGCCATGTCCTCGCGCATTGACGACGTGAGCACGAGCGTCGTCGCGGGCGAGTCCGTCATTCGTTCTTCCAGTGGCGCGCTGATTCAGATCGCGAAGGAGATCGAGGAGAGTCGCGCGGCGGTGCAGCGCATCGTCGAGTCAGCCGTATCGCAGCATCAGGAGGCGGAGTCGCTCGCGCGCGAGATCGAGACCGTTGCCGTCGTCGCCGAACAGAACGCGTCGACGTCGGAGCAGGTCAGCGCGGTCGTGCAACAGCAGACCGCGTCGATGATGCACGTCACGGAGTCGAGCCAGCATCTCGCGGACATCGCGGCGCGACTCAAGAGCGTCATGCTGCGCTTCGAGCTCTAGCCGCTAGCGCCTGAGCGCGCGGAGCTTGCCCGCCTCGGTCTCGCTCGTGTCGTCGGACATGAAGGCGTCGCTGCGAACGACCTCGGCGAACGCCTCTACCACCTTTCCGT
>DATGDQ010000231.1:0-2253 GCA_035310785.1 Gemmatimonadaceae bacterium
GCATGTTCTCCGTGCGCTCCGTTCCCGTGATGGGCATCTGCTTCATGGTGCTGGGCTGCGTCGCCGTCCTCACCCCCGTTTCATGGAGTGCGGCGCTCCTCGCCGCCGGCTTCGGCGTCCTGCCGATCGTGTTCGGCGCACTCATCGCGTGGCGCTACGGTGGCTAGATCGAGCGCCGCGGCGCGACGCCGCACCGAAGTGCCAATGGCACGCCCACTGGATGCCTCTGCGGGAAAGGATGCCGCCAAGGGATCACGCGAGCTCGACGAGCTCATTCATCATCGCCTCCGGCTCGGAATGGTCAGCGCGCTTGCAGCGAACGAGCAGCTGTCGTTCAGCGAGCTCAAGTCACTGCTGCGCACTACCGACGGGAACTTGAGCGTGCACGCACGAAAGCTCGAGGACGCGAGCTACGTTACCGTCACGAAGACGTTCGAAGGTCGCCGGCCGCTCACCACCTACAGGCTCGCCCCTGCGGGCCGGCGGGCATTGCAGCGCTATCTCTCGCACATGGAATCCATCATTCAGGTGACGCGCGACACGTTGGAGCGTTGATAGTGGGACGACTTCTTCCCCGCGCTGGCCGGGCTTACTAACGCACACTCACACCATGTCGCCACGACTCTACACGGAAACACAGCCGCTGCACGTCGCGATCATCATGGATGGCAACGGCCGCTGGGCCACCCAGCGGGCCATGCCGCGGGCCGCGGGGCATCGCGTCGGCGTGGAGGTCGTACGCAAGGTCGTCGAGCACGCGCCCTCACTCGGCATCACCACCCTGACGCTCTACGCGTTCAGCAGCGACAACTGGCGGCGGCCCGCGGCCGAGGTGTCCACCCTGATGCGGCTCTTTCGCTCGCGCCTCGTGAGCGAGGTGCCGCGTTTGCTCGACAACAACGTGCGGCTCACCGCCATCGGCCGCCGCGATCGATTGCCGCTCGCGCTCGCCGATGCCTTGGGCGAAGCAGAAGAGCGGACCGCCAACGGGTCGACCCTGCACATGCGCCTGGCCATCGACTATTCCGCGCGCGATGAGATCCTGCGCGCTGCGCAGCGTCTCGCCTCGGCGAGCGAGGTGACGCGCGAGGAGTTCGGCCGCGCGCTCGGCGGCGAGTACGACTCACGTCCCGCACCGGATGTCGATCTCGTCATTCGGACCGGCGGCGAGCGACGGCTCAGCGACTTCCTCCTTTGGGAGTGCGCGTACGCCGAGCTGTACTTCACGGACGTGATGTGGCCGGAGTTCGGGCCGAAAGACCTCGAGTCCGCCGTCGAATATTTTCAGAAGCGCGATCGCCGGTTTGGCGCGCTCAGTGCCGCGGGGTAGCTCTGCACCCGGAGAAGCCGAGTCGGACGGCACAGCGTGTGGCCGAGCGGCGGGCGGCCCACCAGCTGCTCGACCATCCGCTCATCTTCGACGATCCGCTTGCAATTCGCATCATTGGGGCACGGGCGGAGGCGAATCTTCCCGAGCAGCCGAAGAACTTCGTCGCTGCGCGATTTCGTGCGTTCATGGCGGCGCGCAGCCGCTTCGCCGAGGATGAGCTTCGCGATGCCGTGTCGCGAGGCGTGCATCAGTACGTGATTGTGGGTGCAGGACTCGACACGTTCGCGTACCGGAATCCGTTTCCGCAGCTGCGCGTGTTCGAGGTCGATCATCCGGCAACGCAGGCATGGAAGCGCAAGCGGCTCGCGCAGGTCGGCATTCAGGTGCCGCCCACGATGACCTTCGCTCCCGTCGACTTCGATCGCGAGACATTCGACGACGGACTCAGGAACGCCGGCTTCGATGAGAGTGCGCCTGCCTTCTTCTCCTGGCTCGGCGTCACGATGTATCTCGAGCCCGCCCTCGTACTCGGCACACTGCGCGCGATGCGCGAAATGAATGCCTCGAACGCCGTCGTCTTCGACTACGCCGTGCCGCGCGAAACACTGGGATTCGTGGGCCGGCTGGCACTCGACGCGGTGAGCCGGCGCGTCAAGAAGGCGGGCGAGCCGTTCAAGGGGTTCTTTGCGCCCGCAGATCTGATCGCGAAGCTGCGCGAGATGGGGTACACGCATATCGAGGATCTGGGGAGCGCGGAGATCGATGCTCGCTACTTCCGCGACCGCGCGGACAAGCTGCGCTCCGGAGGTCAGCTCGGCCGACTGATGAGCGCACGGGGGTAGCGCCAGCACGTCGCCCGCGGTGCACGTAGATTGCCCCCATGGCCGAAGAAAAGAAGATCCATCCACCCGAGATTCTCGAGG
>DATGDQ010000232.1:0-1654 GCA_035310785.1 Gemmatimonadaceae bacterium
GCGCGTAATGCAACGATTCCGCCAGGCCATCCACGTCGTAGGGATTCACGATCATCGCGCGCGTGAGCTCATCCGCCGCGCCGGCGAATTCGCTGAGCACGAGCACTCCATCGACGTCGGTGCGCGTGGCGACGAACTCCTTGGCGACGAGATTCATTCCGTCGCGCAGCGGAGTCACGAGCATCACGTCCGCGGCGCGATAGAGCGCGGAGAGAATGGTGTCGTTCACGCTGCGATTGATGTAGCGGATGGGCGTCCATCGATGCGTGCCGAAGCGGCCGTTGATGCGGCCCACGAGCTCCTGGACGTCGCGGCGCACGGACTTGTAGGCGGGCAGCGCTTCGCGCGACGGGATGGCGACCTGCACGAGCCGAATGCGCTCCAGCCATTCGGGATGAGTCGTCAGCAGGCGCTCGATCGCAAGAAGTCGCTTCGGAAGCCCCTTGCTGTAGTCGAGTCGATCGATGCCCACGAGCAATCGAATTCCACGGTCGGACTTCAATCGCGCGGTCTCCGCCAGCACACTCTCGTCCCCCGCGCGTTCCGCGAACGACGCGCTGTCCACTCCCATGGGAAAGATGCCGAGGGCCACGCGACGCCCGTCGTACGCAATCGCCTCGTTCTGCATCTCGATACCGAATAGACGGCGCAGCACTGCGGTGAAATGGCCGCGGTACTTGCGCGTGTGAAATCCGATGAGGTCGGCGCCGAGCATTCCTTCCACGAGCCATTGCCGCCGCGGGAGCGCGAAGAAGATCTCCGGATTGGGAAACGGAATGTGCAGAAAGAAGCCGATGCGAAGATCGGGAACGCGCTCGCGAAGCAACGCCGGCACGCGCATCAGATGAAAGTCGTGAATCCAGACTGTATCGCCCGGACGCGCACAGGCGGCGATCATGTCTGCGTAGCGCGCATTCACGGACTCGTACGTCTCCCAACCCTGGATGACGTTCGGCAGCTTCTCGAGTTGATCGTGAAAGATCGGCCACAGCACGCCGTTCGCGATGTGCTCGTAATAGACCGAGACATCGTCGCTCGAGAGGGGCACCTCCACGAGCCGGCGGGTCGTGAGCTGAGGCTGCAGGGAGTGGCGCGCCGCCGGCGATGCGCTGGCGTCCAGTCCGCTCCATCCCACCCACAGGCTCTCGCTGCATTCGTGCACCGAGCCCAGTCCGGTCGCGAGACCGCCACTACTCGGCGCGACCTCGATCTCGTCACCGCATCCGGTGACCGTGATCGGCAGCCTGTTCGATACGAGGATCAGGCGGCCCATCAGGCGCTCAGCCATTCCATGACGACCTCTCCGGCTACGGCATCTGTCCTCGCCCGCACATTCGAAACACTAACCGGATGGCACGGCGGAAGGGAGCGGCAGGGCACCGAGTCTGCAGCAGGTGAGAAGTGTCGTGTCTGGCGCAAGAGCAACGCGACGCGAGCGAGGTCGGCCCTACTCTTGCGTTCAACACCATAGTGGCCGCGGTGAGGGAAGGCGTGACAGGTTCAGACGGATACGAGCACACCCCGGACGACGTTCGCAACACGAACTCCGGATTCGTGGCGGACATGAAGGGCGAACGCGGCGCGCGCGCTGCCAGGTCGGCATCTCGTCACGAACCAGGCTCCACTGGGCAGGATCGCCTGTCCTTCCTTACCG
>DATGDQ010000233.1:0-14781 GCA_035310785.1 Gemmatimonadaceae bacterium
TGTCGCCGGGCGCAATCGTGGTCACGAGCAGCAGCGCGTTGCCTGCGGGAGATACCGAGATGGTGCTCACCGTCTCGTCCTTGCGAAGCCAGAGCGTTTGCGGGCCCAGTGAGTCGAGCTGCGCCTTCGCGCGCTTCTTGAGCGAGTCGAGATGGATCTCGTCGCGCACGGCGCCGAGCAGCTCGCGCTGTTGCGCCTCGAGCACCGCGCGCTGACCCTTCGGCTTGTCGTCTTCCTTTGGCTTGGGCCCGAGTCGAATGTCGGTGAGCTGCCTCTCCTCGCCCGACGCGAGATCGAACGAGAAGGCGTTGTTGTCCCGCACGAAAAACACGTGCTTCGCGTCGCGATCGAAATGGGGCTCCCTTTCCTCCGCGACGGTATTGGTGAGTCGCCGGAGGGCACCGGTGCGCAGATTCGCGACGAAGATGTCGCCGTTCCACTCGACCGCGCGCATGCTGCCGTTCGGTGCGAGATCACCGGTGGCAGCCAGCGGACCCGCGCTGTCCATTTGCGCAACCGTCAATGACTCCGGCAGCGCGCCCGCCTCTGCCCGTACCCGATACGGTCGCAGTGGCTCCCGCGGGTTTGTGCCCGGCGCATTCCAGGAGAAATAGATCCAGCGGCTATCTGCCGACCATCGCACATCCGATGGCTCCCGCCCCACGATCTCGTGCCCTCGCATGATCCCCTTGATCGAGAAATCGAAGGAGCTGCGCGCAGGCGAGGCTTCGTGAGCCGCCGGCTGTTGAGCGCTCAGCGAAACGGCGCCGCCCACGAGGGCGGCGGTAAGGAGCTGGATTCGCATGGACAGGGGCTGAGGTCTTACCCGGAGCGCGCGGACTGCGCGCGGGACGTTCCTAGAAAAGCACGCGGACGCGGCGCAGGCAAGCCTCAGACGAGCGCGACACGGGGCGACGCGTCGGCCCAATGCTCGAACGCACCGCCCCGTTCAGCGGCGCTGATGCGCGCCGCGAGCTCCGCGCGCAGCTCCGGATTTCGCAGCACGCGAATGACGGCGGCAGCGAGCGCGTCCGGATCTGCCGGCGGCACGAGGAGTCCGTTCTCGCCGTCGCGCACGAGCGACGACAGTCCACTCACTCGCGTCGCCACGAGCGGCACCCCCGCGCTCAGCGCCTCCATCGCGGCCAGCGAAAGCCCGTCGTCCGTGGAGGAAACGACGGCGACATCGCAGAGTCGCAGATGCGCCGTGACA
The DNA here is from genome assembly GCA_035310785.1 of Gemmatimonadaceae bacterium. GTDB lineage: Bacteria > Gemmatimonadota > Gemmatimonadetes > Gemmatimonadales > Gemmatimonadaceae > FEN-1250. The sequence continues at coordinate 1,214 of DATGDQ010000233.1, forward strand.
TCCTCGTGCATTCCCGCGAAGATCACGAAGGGCGAGATCCCCAGCCACATCGCCTGCGCCTCCAGCACATCGCGCTCGGCGCCCTCGCCCACGATCAGCAATCTCGCGGACGGAACCGCCTTGTGAATGCGCGGGAATGCAGCGATGAGGTGTTTGGTGCCCGACACGGGAAAGAATCGGGACACCGCTCCGACGATGAGTGAGTCGTCGCTGAGCCGGTAGCGGCGGCGCAGCTCGGTCGCCGGCCGCGCGGCGAGATCCGCCGTCTTGCGCTGCGGTTGACTCTGTTCGCGCGCGACGAGCGCGAGCCGTTCTTCCCACAGGACCGTGCGCCCCACCCCTTCGAACACGGGCACGCGCGGAGAGAAGCCGAGCACGCGGGCCGCCTTGCCGATATCGAAGACGTGGCTCTTCGTGAAGAACTCGAGCCGGCCGCGCAGCCAGCCGGTGAAGGTGAATCGCTCCGAGGCCCACATGAGCATGCGCGTCGAGAGCTCGGGGATGTGCACCTGCGGGCGCTTGACGCCGATCGCGCGCGCGAGCACCGCGATCAACTCGTCGAGTGCGAGGTGTTCGGGGCCACCGAGGATGAACGTCTCTCCCGCAGCGGCGTCGCATGTGGCGAGAAGCTGGAGCCCGCGCACGAGATCCTCGACGTGAATCGGATGCACACGGGCGCGACGCGTGCCTGGAATCACGACGTGTCCGCGACGCACGGCGGCCATCATTCGGCGAAAGCGGCGGTCGTCGGCGCCGTAGGTCCAGGTTGGACGCGCGATCGCCACTGGAAGTGAGCATTCGCGACCGAACAGCAGCGCCAGTCGCTCCGCCTGCATCTTGGAGAGCTCATACGCCGTGGACGGGCGAAACTCCGACTCCTCGTTCGCGGTGCCCCGGCCGGTGTCGCCGTGCACGCGCGCGGTGCTGCAATGGACGACCCGGCGAACGCGCTCGTCCATGGCGGCCTGCATGACGTATCGCGTTCCGAGCACGTTGGTGCGCCAGTGCTCGTGCTCGCTCGTCACGCGTCCGGAGCTCGAGCTATCCGCAAGATGATAGACGAGGTCCCGTCCTTTCATCGCTCGCTCGACGTCCGCGCGCTCAGTCACCGCGCCAACGAGGATCTCGGTTTCGGCCGGAAGCATTGCGCGCGCTCGCTCGAGCGAGCGCGTCAGGACGCGCACCGCATGTCCCTCGCGCACAAGTCTTCGAACGAGATGCAGGCCGCAGAAGGTGGTGCCGCCTGTGACCAGAATTCGGTCCATGCTGTTCCGGAAGCGAAAAGCGATTGACTTCTGAGCCCCGTGTAGCAGAGGATCCGTGAACGACGAAGCAACGGCGAGAACGACTTAGTATTACCTACTTGCTGGCGCCGGTACAGTCGTATCGATCGAGATTTCGGTGGTCACTCTGACCTTTCGGCCAGACAGCACCAACCACCATTCGCGCATCGAAGACATGAGTACGACGATCACGCAGAGAATAAAGAACGCCGCAACTCCGGCATCGAGTCGATCATTGAGCGCCATCCTCGTCGCCGCGGCCGCGCTCGCTACACCTGCCGGCAGTTGTCCACTCTGCGCAGCGTCGAGCAACAGTCGCGAATGCGCCAGGAATCCGAGCGCGGGATCGGACGCCCAGATCTTCTGGTACCCTGCGGTGAGCGTCACGATGGCAAGCCAGGTGAGCGGCATGACCGTGACCCATGCATACCTCGCGCGCCCCATCTTGATGATCACCGTGGTGCCAACGCACAGCGCCACCGCGCCCAGCAGCTGATTGGAAATGCCGAAGAGCGGCCAGAGAGAGTTGATGCCTCCGAGCGGGTCATTCACACCCTGATAGAGAAAATATCCCCACATCGATACGAAAACTGCGCTGGAGATCACAGTTGCAGGGTACGACGACAGGCGCCCAAGAGGGCTCCACCCCAGACCGACGAGATCCTGCAACATGAAACGCCCGACACGCGTGCCCGCATCGATGGTGGTGAGAATGAAGAGCGCCTCGAACATGATCGCGAAATGGTACCACAACGCCATCGCCGCGCTTCCGCCCAGCACATTCGAGAAGAGCTGGGCCATCCCCACCGCGAGACTGGGTGCGCCACCGGTACGGGAGAGCAGCGAGAGCTCGCCGACTCTCGATGCCAGCTCCCGCATCTCCTGAGGCGTGACGGTAAATCCCCATTGGGCAATGGCGCGCGATGCGCTCTCCACACTCGGGCCGAGCGACGCCGCACTGGCGTTGATGGCGAAATAGACGCCCGGAGTCAGGAGGCAGGCGGCGATGAGCGCCATGATCGCGACGAACGACTCCATCAGCATGCCGCCGTAGCCGACCAGCAGTGCGTCGCTTTCACGTGCGAGAAGCTTCGGAGTGGTGCCCGACGCGATCAGGGCGTGAAAACCGGAAATGGCGCCGCATGCGATCGTGATGAACGCGAAGGGGAAGATCGTCCCGGCGAAGATCGGACCTCCGCCGTGCGCGAAGCGCGTGAGCGCGGGCATCTGCAGCGGCGGGAGGACGACGATGATCCCGATTGCCAGCGCGAGCACGACCCCGATCTTGACGAACGCGGAGAGATAGTCGCGCGGCGCGAGAAGCAGCCAGACCGGCAGCACGGACGCGGCGAATCCATACACCATGATGGCGAGGGCCAGTGCAGGCCGGGTGAGCGTCGCGTGCGCCGCGAGCTCCGGTTGCGCGGCCACCCACCGGCCGGCGTACAGGGCACCGATCAGCAGCACGAGCCCGATCGCACTCGCCTCGAGCACCCGGCCCGGACGAACCCATCGCAGGTGCACACCCATGAGCAGAGCGATCGGGATCGTGAGTCCGATCGTGACGACACCCCACGGGCTCGATGCGAGCGCGTTCACCACGACGAGCCCGAGCACGGCGATGAGCACTACCATTATGCCGAGTATCGCAACGAGCGCCGTCGTCCCCGCGACGGACCCGATCTCGTCGCGCGCCATCGCACCCAGCGAGCGTCCGTTGCGGCGCACGGATGACAGAAGGATGACGAGATCCTGGACAGCGCCGCCGAGCACCACTCCCGCGACGATCCAGATCGCGCCGGGGAGGAAGCCGAACTGCGCAGCGAGGGTGGGGCCGACCAGCGGCCCCGGCCCCGCAATCGCAGCGAAGTGGTGGCCGAACACCACCCACCGATTGGTCGGGAGATAGTCGCGACCGTCCTCGAGCCGGACGGCCGGTGTGGCGCGCCGGTCATCCACGGCGAAGATCTTCGCGGTGATGAACTTTCCGTAGAAGCGGTACGCGATCGCGTAGCAACAGAGCGCAGCCGCGAGCAACCAGCCGGCGCTGATCGTCTCCCCGCGTGAGAGCGCGAGTCGTCCGAGGGCGGCGGCTCCGAGCGCCGACACTACGATCCAGCCGAGGATGACGAGAGGGCGACGCATGCGAAAGGGAAGATGCACGTGGTGAAGCGCGGGAGGCCAGACGTCGATCGCGAATATCCTGCGTGCCGACCAGCCACGCATGCGCGTCTCTACTCCGTATCGGTGTCCTCGCCGTTCTTATAGCTTTCCCGTCTCAAGGATGATGTCCGTGAAGATATCCGCCGCAATCGGCGCCGCCCTGTTTGCGATGTCCGCGCATGCTGCCCATCCCGCCAGCGCGGAGGCACAGGAACGTTCGACCGTCCCGCACCAGCACGTGCTCGCGGCGTTCTCCACTCGCCGCCTGATGATCCTCCCCACGCACTACCTGCGCATGGGCGACTCGCTCGGGTGGGCCGATCAGATCACGGATCAGACTGCATACCTCTCGACGCTCGATGACGAGATGGCATTCGCGTTCAGCGACCGTGGCGTGAAGAAGGTGTGGGTGTTCCCGGCAGCCATCGACGCGATTGCCAAGCGCAACGAGGCGTACGCGCCGGATCCGCACGGGATGGCGGCCCAGTGGCTCCGCTACCCGGGGCCAAAGCGCTTGCCGAAGCAGTTGCCCGATCCTCTCGCGTCTCAGCTCCGCACGCTCGTCGCGATGCAGGACGGTGGCCAGCTGGTATTGCTGCCCGTCGAGCTCCGCTTCGAGCCTGTCGCCGGCGGCAAGCAGTGCGCCGTGCTTCGCTTTGCGATCTTCGACGCCGTTCGGGCCCGGATCATCTACATGGCGGACGTCGCGAGCGATCCGCAGACCTCGTTCGGTCCGGCACTCGCCGCGTCGCTTGCCAATCACCTTGCAGACCTACTCGGACCTCCGACTCAATGAGTGAAGCAATTCCCGTCACGCTGATCCCCGGTGACGGGATCGGTCCCGAAATCGTTGGCGCGACGGTCAAGATCGTTGAAGCGGCGGGCGCACGGATCGAGTGGGACCGGCAGCTCGCGGGCATGGCGGCCCTGAACGCCGTGGGCGATCCGATGCCGGTCGCCACGCTGGAGTCGATCGCGCGCACCGGCATCGCCCTCAAGGGCCCGCTCGAGACGCAGCTCGGCAGCGGCTATCGCAGCGTCAATGTCGCGCTGCGCATGCGATTCGATCTCTTCGCCAACGTCCGGCCGGCGCGCACCCTCATCCCGAATGGGCGGTACTCCGGCGTGGACATCATCCTCGTGCGGGAAAACACCGAGGGGCTCTACAGCGGCGTCGAGCATTACGTGAAGATCGGCAACGACGATCATGCGGCGGCTGAGTCGGTTGCGATCATCACCCGGGCAGGCGCGGAGCGAGTGATCCGGTTCGCGTTCGAGCACGCCGTGGCGCGCGGCCGCAGGAAGCTGACACTGGTGCACAAGGCCAACATCCTGAAGCTGTCGCAGGGGCTGTTCCTCGAGACGGGACGCCGCATCTCCAAGGAATACGAGGGGCGAATCGTGTTCGAGGAGCGCATCATCGACGCGATGGCCATGCATCTCGTGCTCACGCCGGAGCGCTACGATGTGATCGTGACGACGAACATGTTCGGCGACATCCTTTCCGACGAGATCTCGGGGCTGGTGGGTGGGCTCGGGCTCGCACCCGGCGCGAACATCGGGGAGCACGCGGCGATTTTCGAGGCGGTGCACGGTACTGCCCCGGATATTGCAGGCAAAGGGATCGCAAACCCGGGGGCAGTCGTCCTCGCGGCATGTCTGATGCTCGATCACGTTGGAGACTCGCACACCGCAGATCGAATTCGCATGGCAATGAACGATGTCCTTCACTCCGGCCGCTCGCTCACTGCCGACTTGGGTGGAAACGCGACGACCACGGGGTTCGCCGACGCCATCATCGCGAGACTGGGTTGACGAGAGTTCTGCACGTATCGGATCTTCACTTCGGACCACCAGCAGTACCGGCACAGCTCGACAAGATCGCGGAGATGATCAGCACGCGACGGTTCGACGTCGTCGCCGTCTCCGGAGATCTCTCGCAGCGGGCGCGCCCCGGCGAGTTTCAGGCGGCGCGGCAGCTGCTCCGCGACGCGGCCAAGGTCAGTCAAATCATCGTCGTGCCAGGAAATCACGACGTGAAGTGGTGGCGCGCGCCACTCGGCGTCGGCTCCCGCGCTTCCGCGATCGCCAACTACGCGAAGTACATCACGACGGACTTCGAGCCGGTGCTCACGGTGCCTGGCGTCACCTTCGTCGGCATCAACACGGCGCAGGGTGTGGTGCCGGGCACGATCACCTGGAACCCGCGCGACGTGGGCGTGGTCGGCAACATGAGCAGCGCGCAGATCGCCGAGGCGCGCACGAAGTTCGACGCGACGCCCCAGGGCAATCATCGCGTGATCGTCATGCACCACAACCCGCTGCGCGGTGAGATCTCGAATCGCTACGGACTCTCGCGACCGGCGCGAGCCGCGAAGGCGTTCGCCGACCTGCGGATCGATCTGGTGCTCTGCGGCCACGATCACCAGGAGGCCGTCTACCACATCGAGCACACGCAATACGGAACGATCGTCTGCACGGCAGGCACGGTGTCCGACCGCACGCGCGGCCAGCGACCGTCGGCGATAAACATCGTCTCGCTCTCGCCAGAGGGGATCGAGGTAGAGCCGCAGATCTGGTCGGTCGATGCGCAGAACTTTCTTCCTGGACCTGTCAAGCGATTTCCCAGATGAGACGGTTCATCGCGGCGCGGATCAATCAGCTCATGCAGCTGTTCCTGGAATTCGACTCGCCGCCCCAGAATGCCGAGCAGCTGTTGCAACGCCTTCGCACCTACGGACTCAATGGAATCAAGTCGCTCAAGCTGACGGCGAATCGCGCGGTCATGGTCAGCTTCAGTGGGTCGGAGCTGCGCATCAACAAGGGATATCTGAACGCGCCCGAAGACGTGCTGCGCGCGATCGTGAGGTTTGTGCACGGGCGTACGAAAGCCGAGCGCAGGCTGGCACAGAAGGTCATCCTCACCCATCCGGTAGCGGCGGCGCATCGCGCGCCTGTGCGTCGCCCCGGACGTGCCGATCCGAGCGATGGCGTCACACTGCGCGAGCTCGCGCACTGGCACCAGGAGTACAATCTTCGCTACTTCGAGGGAAGACTGGATCAGATCCCGATCCGGCTTTCCGGGCGCATGCGGTCGCGTCTGGGGCAATACACCACCGCCACACCCTACGGTGAGCCCGCAGAGATTACGATCAGTCGCGCGCACATCCGCAAGCATGGATGGTCGGAGGCGCTCCACACCTTGCTGCACGAGATGGTGCATCAATGGCAGGCGGAGAGCGGGCTTCCCATCGATCACGGCCCTGCCTTTCGCGCAAAGGCCGCCGCTGTGGGCATCGCACCACAGGCGCGCCGCGAGCTGCGCTCACCCTCGCCCGCGTCGCTCGTCGTGACGCAGCACGAGCTCGGACTGCGAGCGGCTCGACACAGCTGACGCAAGGGGCGTCGAGGTCCTTTGACGCCGAGTGCCGAACGCCTAGCTTTATCGCATGCAAGATTTCTTCGACATCGACAGCGCCCTCTCGGAAGAGGAGCGCGCTGTTCGCGCCAGCGTCAGGCAGTTCGTGGACGAGCGCATCATCCCTGTCATCGGCGACTGCTACATCGAGGGTCGCTTTCCAAAGGAAATCATCCCGGGGCTCGCCGAGCTTGGTGTATTCGGTGCGAATCTGCCGGAGGAGTACGGCTGCGCGGGGCTGAATAACGTCTCGTATGGGCTGATCATGCAGGAGCTCGAGCGCGGAGACTCCGGGATCAGATCATTCGCATCCGTGCAGGGCGCGCTCGTGATGTATCCGATCTTCGCCTTCGGCAGCGATGAGCAGAAGAAGAGCTATCTGCCGAAGATGGCCGCGGGCGAGATCATCGGATGCTTCGGCCTGACGGAGCCCGACTACGGCTCGAATCCCTCGGGCATGATCACGATGGCGCAGGAGCAGCCCGACGGATCGTGGGTGCTGAACGGCGCGAAGATGTGGATCACGAACGGCTCGCAGGCGAAGGTCGCCGTCGTGTGGGCCAAGACGAATGGCGACAAGAGCGACAAGTCGATTCGCGGCTTCATCGTGCCCACGGACACGCCGGGTTTCACGGCGAAGGATCAGAAGGGCAAGCTGTCGCTTCGCGCATCCGACACGAGTGAGCTGGTGTTCCAGGATGTGCGCCTGCCGAAGGACGCACTCCTGCCCAAGAGCGGCGGGATCAAGAGTCCGCTCATGTGCCTGACGCAGGCGCGCTACGGCATCTCGTGGGGAGTCATCGGCGCGGCCATGGCCTGCTACGAAGAGGCACTCGGGTACGCCACAAGCCGCGTCATGTTCGACAAGGCGATCGGCGGCTTTCAGCTGCAGCAGCAGCGTCTCGCGGTCATGCTCACCGAGATCGTGAAAGCGCAGCTGGTCTCGCTCCATCTGGGCCGGCTCAAGGACTCCGGAAAGCTCACGCCACAGCAGGTGTCGCTCGCCAAGCGCAATAATTGCGATATCGCCACCAATGTCGCGCGCGAGGCGCGTCGCCTGCTCGGCGCGAACGGGATTCTCGCCGAGTACGCCTCCATGCGGCACATGGCGAATCTCGAGAGCGTCTACACGTACGAGGGGACGCACGACATTCACACGTTGATCCTCGGTCAGGCGGTGACCGGGTTGAGCGCCTTCAACTAACCCGGAGCACGTGTGAAGATCGCGGTGTGCATCAAGCGCGTTCCCGACATGGAGACGCGATTCAAGATCGCAGCGAGCGGATCGGCCGTCGACGAGACTGGGCTCAAGTACGACATGAGCGACTTCGACGGCTACGCGGTAGAGACGGCACTTCAGCTCAACGAGAAGCAAGGTCCCGGCGAGACGGTCGTGATCTCCCTCGGCCCGGACGTCGTGCAGGAACAGCTGCGCAAAGCGCTGAGCATGGGGGCCGAGCGCGCGGTGCAGCTGAAGGCCGACCGCGTGCCGGCGGACGGACTGGCGATTGCGCGTGCGCTCGCGCAAGAGCTGAAGAGCGGCGGCTACGATCTCATTTTCTTCGGACGCCAGGCTGTCGACTCGGCCAACGCCACCGTTGGTCCGATGGTGGCCGAGATGCTCGGTCTTCCGTGCGCGACGGGCGTTTCGACGCTCGAGATCGCGAACGGGCGCGGTACCGCGAGGCGCGATCTCGAGGGCGCGGCGGAGATCGTCGAGTTCGCGCTCCCCGCGGTCGTCACGATCGATGAGGGGATGCCGCGCGCGCGATATCCATCGCTCAAGGGGATCATGGCGGCGAAGAAGAAGCCGCTTGAGGTGAAACCCGCGCAGCTGGGGGAGGAGAAGCTCATCCTCGAGAAGATGGAGCTGCCGCCCGAGCGCGCAGCCGGGCGCATCGTGGGTGAAGGGCCGGCTGCGGTGCCCGAGCTCGTGCGGCTGCTCCATACCGAAGCGAAGGTGCTCTGATGGCGAACGTCTTTGCCTTTGCGGAATCGCGCGGAGGCGCTCTGCGCAGGGTCGCGTTCGAGACAGTCAGCGCCGCGCGCGCTCTCGCGGATGCGAGCGGGGGTGGCGAGGTGCACGCGCTGCTCGCCGGCGCGCCGGGCATCGCATCGCTCGCCCCCGATCTCGGGAAGTATGGCGCCGATGTCGTGATCGTCGTCGAGCACCCGGGACTCGCGAATGCGAACGCGGAATCCCTCGCGGCGACGGCCGCCGACCGGATCCGCGCCGGCGCCTATCGTGCCGCGATCGTCTCGGCAAGCGCGCAGGGGCGAGATCTCGCGCCGCGCGTCGCCGCGAAGCTGAGTGTGAGCATGGCGGCGGACGTCATCTCGTTCGAGCTCGCGGGCGATGCGCTCGTCGTGAGGCACCCGGCGTATGCGGGGAAGGTGATCGCGACGCTCAGGCTCACGGGCTCGCCGGCGATCATGACGCTGCGTCCCGGTGCGCGCGCGGCGGTGGAGGCGCCTCGCGAGGCGCGGGTCGAGAGCGCGCAGCCGGCCGCGGACCCGGCGGCGTCCAAAGTGGTGGTGAAGGAGATGATCGCAGGTGGCGGTGCGAAGCTCGACATCGGCGATGCGCCCGTGATCGTGAGCGGCGGGCGCGGCCTCAAGAGCGCCGAGAACTTCAGGCTCGTGGAAGATCTCGCCGCGGCGTTCGGCAACGCGGCCGTTGGAGCGACGCGCGCGGTGACGGACGATGGCTGGCGTCCGCACAGCGATCAGATCGGACAGACCGGCCGGCAGGTGAGTCCCGATCTCTACGTCGCGTGCGGGATTTCGGGTGCGATTCAGCACATCGCGGGAATGCGAAACTCCCGCACGATCGTCGCGATCAACAAGGACAAGGAAGCGCCCATCTTCAAGGTCGCGGACTACGGAATCGTAGGCGATGTAATCGAGATTCTTCCCGCGCTGACCGCGGCGGTGAAAGAGGCGCGCGCGAAGGGCTGAGCCAGGCTGGTTGTCTCGATAGATCACGACTCATAGCTTCGGTGCCATGCGAATCGAGAACGCCATCTTCCTGGTCGTGCTGCTGCTCGCGGCCGGCTTTTTCTCCTACAACGTTCAACGGCTTCTCTCGTATCTGCGGATAGCGCGCCCCGAAGATCGCGGTGGCGATCCGCTCGTGCGCCTGCGCAACGTCATTTCCGTCGCGCTGCTCCAGAAGAAGATCCTGCGCGACCCCATTGCGGGACCAATGCACGCGCTGATCTTCTGGGGCTTCTGCGTGCTCACGGCCGGCACGATAGAGCTGCTGGTGCATGGAAGCTTCCCGGCGTTCTCGTTCGCGTTCCTGCCGACGCCGCTCTACGACTTCTATTCGATCTCGCAGGATGTGTTCGGCGTTCTCGTGCTCGGCGCAATCGCGTTCGCGTTCTATCGCCGCCTCGTTCTGCATCCGCCGCGCCTCGAAGGCGACAAGCTCGAGCACGGCGACGCGTACCTCATACTGGGCGCGATCGCCGGACTGATGGTCACCATGTTCGCGGTGAACGCACTGGAGCTCGCGCGCGATCCGGAATCGATCACACGCGCGAAGGTGCTCTCGCTCGCGCTCTCGATGCCGCTCGCGGGGCGCTCTCCCGGCGCGCTGGCAGTGACGCACGGCGTGTTCTGGTGGACGCACGCGCTGCTCGTGCTCGCGTTCCTGAACTATCTGCCATACTCCAAGCATCTCCACATCGTCTCCTCGATCCCGAACGTCTATCTCTCGAACTCGCAGGGACCCGGACCAAAGGGCGTCATCCGCTTCATGGATCTCGAGGCGGAAGGGGTGGAGCAGTTCGGCGCGGCGGATGTCGATCAGATGACGTGGAAGGATCTACTCGATGGCTACACGTGCACCGAATGCGGCCGATGCACCGATGCGTGCCCGGCGCACATCACGGGGAAGGCGCTGAGCCCGCGGAAGATCATCATCGACACCCGGCATCGCCTCATGGAGAAGGCGCCTCTCCTCGTGGGTGATCGTTCCGAGCTCCGGCACCACACGCTCCTGCACGGCGAGGGTGACGAAGGAAACGCGAGCGCGGCGGCCATTCTCGAGCACCGGCTGCTCGACAACTTCATTACGGAGGAAGAGCTCTGGGAGTGCACCACCTGCCGGGCGTGCATCCAGGAGTGCCCGGTGGGCATCGAGCATCTCGATCACATCATCGACATGCGCCGCAATCTCGTCCTCATGGAGTCGCGCTTTCCGCCCGAGGTGCTGCCGACGTTCGAATCGATGGAGCGGAACGGATCGCCCTGGGCGTTCCGTCCGGACGATCGCGCCAAATGGGCGGAGGGGCTCGACATTCCGACGATGGCCGAGCTGCTCGAGCGCGGCGAGCAGCCCGAGATTCTGTTCTGGGTCGGATGCATGGGCTCGTTCGACGACCGCTCGAAGAAGATCAGCGTGGCATTCGCTCGGATTCTTCAGGCTGCGGGAGTGCCGTTCGCGATTCTCGGACAGGAGGAGACGTGCAACGGCGATCCCGCGCGGCGCATGGGGAACGAGTATCTGTACCAGATGCTCGCGAAGCAGAACATCGAGACGCTCGCGCGCTATGACGTGAAGACGATCGTCACCTTCTGCCCGCATTGCTTTCATCAGATCGGCAACGAGTACCCGCAGCTCGGTGGGAACTACGAGGTGATTCATCATTCGACGTACATCGAGCGGCTGCTCGAGGCGGGCAGGGTGCCGCTCGATACGGATGAGGGACGCACGCTCACCATGGCGTATCACGACAGCTGCTACCTCGGTCGCTACAACGATGTCTATGATGCGCCGCGCGAGACGCTCCGCCGCGCGCTGCCGGTGGTCACGATGGTAGAGCCGACGCGCACGCGCGATCGCGGCATGTGCTGCGGCGCGGGCGGCGGTCGCATGTTCATGGAAGAGACCGTGGGCAAGCGCATCAACGTCGAGCGCGCCGAGCAGCTGCTGGCGACGGGTGCGGACACGCTCGCGGTGGCGTGCCCATTCTGCATGACGATGATCTCGGATGGGGTGAAGGCGAAGGGAAGTGAGATTCCGGTGCTCGACATCTCGGAGGTCGTCGCCTCGCGGCTGCGGAGTTGAATGGCAGCCGGCAAGAACGTTCTCGAAACGATCGGCAATACGTCTCTCGTCGAGCTGCGCAAGGTCGTTCCCGCGAATTGCGCACGAATCGTCGTGAAGATCGAGGGAGAGAACCCGACCGGCAGCATGAAGGATCGGGTCGCCTTGGCGATGATCGGCCGGCCCGAGGCCGATGGCAGGCTGAAGCCGGGCGACACGGTCGTCGAGTACACAGGGGGCAGCACCGGTACGTCGCTCGCGTTGGTGTGCGCCGTCAAGGGATATCGCATTCGCATCGTGTCATCCGATGCGTTCAGCGCAGAAAAGCTCACGCACATGGCGGCACTGGGCGGTGAGCTGGCACTCGTGCCGAGCGTGGGCGGCCAGAGCACCAGGCAACTCTTCCTCGACATGATCGCCGCCGCCAGGGAGATGAGTCGGCAGCCGAATACGTACTGGACGGATCAGCTCAACAACGCCGACTGTATATGGGGCTACCTCCCGCTGGGCGAGGAGATCTGGCTTCAAACGGAAGGCCGAGTCGACGCGTTCGTGCAGTCGGTGGGGACGAGTCACTCGCTGCGCGGCGTGGCGACCGCGCTGCGCAAACACAACCGCGGAATCAGGGTCGTCGCGGTGGAGCCCGCGGAGTCGCCGGTGCTATCTGGTGGTCAGCCTGGGGCGCACAGGATCGAGGGAACTGGCATCGGCGCCGTGCCGCCATTGTGGGATGCCGCGCTGGTCGACGAGGTGGTACCCATTTCGACCGCGGACGCGGAGGCGATGGCGCGGCGCCTCGCGCGAGAGGAGGGATTGTTCGCAGGCACGTCGTCGGGGGCGAACGTGCTCGCTGCCATCCAGCTCGGACTTCGACTCGGCGAGGACGCGACCGTTGCGACGTTGCTCATCGACTCGGGGCTGAAGTATCTCAGCACCGGTGTCTTCAGGCGGCCGGAACACGCGCAGCGCGCGTGATCTCAACGGGCGGTGCACGTCTCGCCTGAGCGTACGAGGTGATGGAAACGGACTCGTACGAGTTACGGATTCGGAACCCAGAGCACGGGCAGGCCGTTCGATTGTCCGCCGATGACCCCCGCGTTGTTGATGCCGGCGGTCTGGTCGCCGATGACTCCCGGGGGCAGTACCCGTCCATTAGACGTCGATCCCCTGCTGACTAGAGCGATCGGGCCTCCGGTCGTCCCCACCTGATTCAGCAGTGCGCTCACGGCGATCAGAAGGGAATCGTTGATGCCTGTTGGAACATTGCGAATAAAAAGTTGAACGCCCGGGAACTCGCCCTCTCCCGTACCGGCAGCAGCGTCGAAGAGTACGCCGAGGGTATTGGAGAAGTTGGGTCCAGAGCCAGCTCCGACTGCAATGCCGTGTGAATTCAACGACACGATCACGGCCACGGTCACGTGATCGAGACGAAAGGGTACCCATCCCCCTGCAGGGGACCAGGAGAAAGGCTCTACGAAATCAGCGGAATCCTGACTATGCGGGTCTGGCCCACGCACGAGCGCGTTGCCCACGACGAAGCCGGTTGCGATCGATGAGAACTCGGCGTGTTTGCTGTTCGGCGGCACGCCGGCGTCGATGCGAATGCCGTCGACCCAGATCGCCGCGTGGCTGTCTCCATTCACCTGAACGC
>DATGDQ010000234.1:0-6591 GCA_035310785.1 Gemmatimonadaceae bacterium
ATGAGCAGGCGGCCCACGAGGGCACCGGTCGCATAAGTCGTGTGCGTCGGCGACGCGGCAAGCGATGAGGACGCGCTAGCCACGGCGTTGCGCGCCTCGAGGGCCGCCCACGCGGTGCGCGCGACGTCGCGCTCGTACGCGCCCGAGGCATAGCGATAGCCAACGTAGAGCAGGAGCAACGCTCCGACCGCGACGAGCGCGGCTCCGAGCGTGCGCCTCGGGCTAGGTGCGGCGAAGCGCCAGGCCGGCAAGAAGGGTCGTCACTCCCGCGACCGCGAGGAACGGAAGGATCGTCGCCGTTGCCGGCGCTGCCGCTCCATTGCGGAATCGCTGCGTATCCGCGCGCACGCTCGCGCCCGCGTTGGCGCTCGAGCTCGACGGCGACGGAACGGTGGCAGAGTCCGGGGCCTTGAGGCCCGTGCTGTCGTGCACTTCGACCGTCGCGATCGACGTGGCCGAATCGGAGCGCACGCGAGTGTTGCGCCCGACCATGGTCGAGTCTTTCGACTTCGACAGCGAGTCCTTCACCTGTCGAGACGTTCGGCCGGCGCCCGCAGTATCCGCGATGTTCGATGCCAGCGCGCTCGAGCTATCACCACCGGGAATCGACACACCGGCAGCCGAATCCACCCACTTTCTCATGTCGGTCACGCGAGCCGCGAGTGCGACGGTCGCGCGCCGAACGGAATCCTTCTTCTGCGTCGTGTCGACCTTGGCCTTCGCCTTGGGCGGGACCACTGCGGCGGTGAATTGCGCGCCAGCGGTGGCCGATATCGCGGCCAGGGCGCAGGCTATCAAGGGAATGTGCTTCAGGTTCACGACATACCTCCGGTGCAGCTGGCTGGGAATTAGTACCCGAGAGGCAGGATTGGTGCCGTTCTCGAGTGCTCCCAGCGAGTTACGCGTCCGGGAACGCGTCCGCTCTACGACTTTCGACGAGCTCACGCTCCTTCGAGGTCTTGTCGTACATCGCGAGAATCTTGATGGTTTCGCCGGCGTAGCAGTCGAACGTCTTCCCGGCGCCCTTCAGGATCTCGATCTCGTGTCCGTCTTCGAACCGGAGCACGACGTTCGGATAGTCCTTGTTGGAGTACTGCTTTCTCAGCTTCTTCGGAGGCGTGGGCATCAATCCGGGAGAGTTGGAGGGAGGGCGCTCGGCACGGTGAAGATACCGACTATCGTACGCCCGCTCAAGAGAAGTCTGCCGCTTTCGCGATTGGCGGGGCATCGTACTTGCACGTGCACCGCCTGGACCTCATCACCGCACTCCTTTCGAGGATCACATGGCAAAGCTCACGCTCGCAGTCGCAGCACTCGTCGCGCTCTCGGTTGCGGGAACGCGAGTCCAGGCGCAAGGCACTCAGCTCGCGTCCGTCGATCAGTTCGTAGCAGTGGAGCAAATAGCGTCCGTCGATCAGCCCATCCCGGTCGCGCAGACTGCGGCCGTCGAGGAAAACGCGGCCGTCGAGGAAAACGCGCCCGTCGAGCAGACCGCAGCGGTGGAGCAGCTCGCATCGCTCGAGCCGACGATGAGCAGCGAGGTCGTGATCGTGGAGACTACGCCGACGCCGCCGACGGTCGACGTCGCTCCGAGCTCGGGTCCCACCATGCACGCGGCCAGACTGTCGCCGCGTCTCGCGAGCACCACGTCGAAAGACGCCAACGCCATGCGACGGCCCTCACGCGGTAGTGGCGTCGGGCTGATGATCCTGGGCGGTGCGGCGCTCGTCACGGGCTTGATCATCGGCGGCGACGCCGGAACGGTCATCGCCGTGGGCGGGGCCATCATTGGCCTGTATGGACTTTACGTGTACCTCGGTCGTCCCACTGGTATGGAGCACAACGACCGGATCGGGCTGGGGTATAAGCTGGCAACTCCCTAGCTCGTCGGAACCACCGGCTGCCCGCTCCATTGCTTGCTCAGCCCGTGCGTGCTCCGGGGCGCATGGGCTGAGTTTTTCACGTGGTGGAGGAGAACATGGCGGCATCGTGGCTGGTACCGCGGCGCACAGCCCTCGTGCTCGGCGGTGGAGGGCTCAAGGGATTCGCGCACATTGGCGTGATGCGCGCGCTCGAGGAGCGCGGCATCCTGCCGGTGCGCTACGCGGGTACGAGCATTGGCGCGCTCATCGGCGCCGCGAGAGTGGCAGGTGTGTCGCTGGACGAGATGCAGCGGCGCGCCATCGCATGCTCCAAGCGCGATCTCTTCCGCCTGAATCGCGTCGGGATGTTGATGGAGCGGTCACGCACGTCGTCGCTCTATCTCGAGCAGCCGCTTCGCGAGCTCGTGAACGCGGTGACTCCGGACGTGAGCTTTCGCGAGCTCGGGAACAGACTGCTGGTCAACACGGTCGACCTCGATCGCGGCACGATCGTCGTGTGGGGATTGCCGGGGCTCGAGGATGTCAACGTGCGTGACGCGGTCTACGCATCGTGCGCGCTGCCGGGGTTCTTCCCTCCCGCCTGCGTGGGCGAGCGCGTGTGCGTGGACGGAGGCACGATCGACAACCTTCCCACCGCCATCGCATCGCTCGGAATCGACGCGGTGATCGCCGTCGACGTCGGCAACACGGATCTCGGCCGCGCGCAGGACGTGCGGACCCGAGGGTTCGCAGCGATCTACATGCGGGCCGCGTCGGTGATGATGCATGCGCTGCAGCTCAATCCACTCGCGACGTGGACGGGCCCTCCGATGCTGCTGATTCGACCGCGCGTCGGGCACCGGGACTGGTTCGAGTTCTCACACGCCGAGGAGATGATCCAGGCGGGCTACGACGGCACGATGTCGGCGCTCGACGAGCTGGAAGGCGGCCCGCCGCTCGCGCGCAATCTCATCTATCCGCGCAGGCGGATCCGTATCTCCGTGAACAGGCAGAAGTGCATCGGTTGCGGAGTCTGCGCCGCGCTCGCGCCCAAGATCATGAAGATGGACTCGCACGGAAAAGCATACGCGTTGAGATCGGAGCACGAGTGGTCGCCGGCGGACGGCGAGTTCGTCGGGCACTGCCCAACCGAGGCGATCACGGTGGAGTCGCTGGACACGCACAGCCTCACGAGACATCCCGCGGAGCAGGCTACCGTCGATCGATAGCGAGTGCCGCCTCCGCGAGCCGCACGTATCCGTCCACAGCCGCGAGCAGCTCCGCGCGCGAGACGTGCTCCTGCGCGGTGTGGGCGACGTGAATCGAGCCCGGCCCGTAGAGATACGGTCTTCCCCAGCGGGTGAGCTCCGGCACATCGGTGGCGAAGGCGACGATGGTCGTCTCGAATCCGGGAACGGAATTCAATCGCATCGCGGGCACCAGCGATCCACGCTCGAGCGTTGCGCGGCCGGCGATCCACTTCGTGAGGAGCGCCCACAACTCCTCGGCATCGGACACGAGCCGCACCATGATGCGCGCCTCGGCCTCCGGCGCGATCACGTTGTCCGCTATTCCGCCCGTCAGTTGTCCGACGTTGATGGTGGTCGCGCCGAGCAGCTCGTCGTGCGGAAGCTCGAGCGTCGGGATCTCGTGCAGCAGCGCAACGAGCTTCGTGATCGCGGAGTCGCCAAGCTCGGGATAGGCGGAGTGTGCGGCGACGCCCCTGGTGCGAATGACGGCGCGTAGCGCGCCCTTGGTGCCGAGGCCGAGCTTCAATCCGGTGGGCTCGCCGTCGATGAGCACGCGGCTGGAGCCGGGGCGCTCGTTCGCGGCGTGCGCGCCATCGTGCGACAGCTCTTCGCCAACCACGAAGAGCAGCGCGACCGGGCAGTCGCGCTCGCGCAGCCGCTCCGCCGCGAGAATCATCGCGGCCGCGATGCCCTTGGCGTCGCAGGCGCCGCGGCCCCAGAGCGTATCCTCAACGATTCGCGGCGGAAGGTAGGGCGGTACGGTATCCAGATGTGTCGACAATGTGACGAACGGCTCGTGTACACATGTTGCAAGGACATTCGTGCGTCCCGGCGTCACCGGAATGCGCGTCACACGCCAGCCGCGGCTCTCGAGCATCAGGCTGACGTGCGCCATCAGCTCGCCCTCCTGTCCGCTCGTCGAGTCGATCGCCATCAGCTCGGCTGCGAGCCGCAGGACATCGTTCGTCATTGCTCCTGTACCGTTCGTGTCGCTCACAATGTAGGGCCCGGCGTGCTAGATTTCTCATATCCCGAACCACTTCAGGATCGCATGTCACTCGATTCCTTCCACAGCCGAGCGACGATCACCGTCGATGGCCGCGCGTACACCATCTACCGGCTCGACGCGCTGAATTCGATCGCGGGATCCACCTCCGCGAAGCTGCCGGTGACGCTGAAGGTGCTGCTGGAGAATCTGCTGCGAAACGAGGACGACGCGTTCGTGAAGCGCTCGGACATCGAGACGCTCGCGAAGTGGGATGCGAAGGCCGGTCTCGAGCGCGAGATTGCGTTCCGCACCAGCCGCGTGCTCCTCCAGGATTTCACCGGGGTCCCCGCCGTCGTCGATCTTGCCGCGATGCGCGATGCGATCGCATCGCTCGGCGGCGATCCCGCGCTCATCAACCCGCTGCAGCCCGTGGATCTCGTCATCGATCACTCGGTGCAGGTGGACGAGTACGGCAGCGACGCCGCCTTCCTCATCAATGCGGGGCTGGAGTTCGATCGCAATCGAGAGCGGTACGCGTTTCTGCGCTGGGGACAGACCGCGTTCCAGAATTTTCGAGTCGTGCCGCCCGACACCGGCATCGTCCACCAGATCAACCTCGAATACCTCGGGCAGGTCGTCTTCACCGGCACGAAGAACGGGGAGACGATTGCGTATCCGGACTCGCTCGTCGGCACCGATTCCCATACGACGATGATCAACGGGCTCGGCGTGCTCGGATGGGGCGTGGGCGGCATCGAAGCCGAGGCGGCGATGCTCGGCCAGCCGCTTTCGATGCTGATCCCCGAGGTGGTGGGATTCCGGCTGCACGGGAAGCTGCCGGCGGGTGCGACGGCGACGGATCTGGTGCTCACCGTCACGCAGATTCTGCGCAAGAAGAAGGTCGTCGGAAAGTTCGTCGAGTTCTACGGATCGGGGCTCTCGAGCCTCTCGCTCGCGGACCGTGCGACGATCGCGAACATGGCACCGGAGTACGGTGCCACGGTTGGTTTCTTTCCGGTCGATGCGGAGACGCTCAACTATCTGCGACTGAGCGGCCGCGACGAGCATCACGTGCGTCTCGTCGAGGAGTACAGCCGCGCGCAGGGAATGTTCAGAGACGATGATACTCCGGATCCGGAGTTCACAGACTCCGTTTCCTTAGACCTCGGCACGGTGGAGCCGAGCCTGGCTGGTCCCAAGCGCCCGCAGGACCGAGTGCCGCTGTCGGCGTCGAAGAAAATGTTCAACGAGGCGTGGAGCACCGAGATGGAGCGCATCGGCACGCTCGCGGGTGCGATCGCCGTGGAGAAGGCGACGGCGGTGAGCGCGCAAACGCAGCTCTCGCCCGCTGCCGTGGCCACGGATCCGGCAGAAGTGATGGCCAAGAGCGGAAGCGCGAGCGTGACATACAACGGGCAGCAGTTCGCGCTCAAGCACGGCGCGGTGGTGATCGCCGCGATCACGAGCTGCACGAACACATCGAACCCGAGCGTGATGCTCGGCGCGGGGCTGCTCGCGCAGAAGGCCGTCGCGTTCGGGCTCAAGTCGAAGCCGTGGGTGAAGACGAGTCTCGCGCCGGGCTCGAAGGTAGTGACGGACTACTACGAGAAGGCTGGCGTCATGACATCGCTCGAGGCGCTCGGCTTCTATCTGGCGGGCTACGGCTGCACGACGTGCATCGGGAACTCGGGGCCGCTGCCGCAACCGATCGTCGATGCGATCGAGCAGGAGAAGCTGATCGTGTGCGCGGTGCTGTCGGGAAACCGCAACTTTGAGGGGCGAGTGAATCCGCACACGCGATTCAACTATCTCGCCTCACCGCCGCTCG
The DNA here is from genome assembly GCA_035310785.1 of Gemmatimonadaceae bacterium. Taxonomy (GTDB): domain Bacteria; phylum Gemmatimonadota; class Gemmatimonadetes; order Gemmatimonadales; family Gemmatimonadaceae; genus FEN-1250. The sequence continues at coordinate 5,929 of DATGDQ010000234.1, forward strand.
TGGTCGCGTACGCGCTCGCGGGCCGCATGGACATCGACTTCGCGACGGAGCCGCTCGGCATCGGCACGAACGGGCCGGTCTTCCTGCGCGATGTGTGGCCGAGCCCGAAGGAAGTGGAAGACACGGTGCTCGCGTCGATCAACAGCGCGATGTTCAAGAAGCAGTATGCGAACGTGTTCGAGGGCGACGAGCACTGGCGGTCGCTCCCCTTCCCGACCGGCAACCGATATGCGTGGTCGAAGGACTCCACGTACGTCGCCAATCCGCCGTTCTTCGAAGGAATGACGGTCGACGTGAAGCCGGTGGCGCCCGTGCTCGGTGCGCGCGTGCTGGCGATGCTCGGCGACTCCATCACGACGGACCACATCTCGCCGGCGGGATCGATTCCGGCCGCGAGCCCCGCGGGAAAATGGCTGATCGCGCACGGAGTACCGACGAGCGAGTTCAACTCCTACGGCGCTCGTCGCGGGCACCACGAGGTGATGATGCGCGGCACGTTCGCGAACATCCGGCTGCGCAACGAGCTCGCACCAGGCACGGAGGGCGGGTGGACCACGACGTCATCGGGTGCCAAGCCGGTCACCATCTTCGATGCGTCCATGGAATACCAGAAGAACGGGACGCAGCTCATCATCATCGCGGGCAAGGAGTACGGCACGGGCT
>DATGDQ010000235.1:0-11811 GCA_035310785.1 Gemmatimonadaceae bacterium
GTTCGTGTAGTGGTGTTGGTGCGCTCCCGGTTCCGCACGCATATTGCGCGCACAGTCCATGCACTACGTGCGTTTCCACTACCTCCGAGAGGCACTTCGAACCCGTGTCGTCCTCACTCGCGCAAGTGCAGCGTGCAGCCGCACTGTGTTTGGATCTCAAGGCCAACAACATCGTAGCGCTCGACCTCGAGCGAGTCTCGAACGCCACGGACTACTTCCTGATCGCGAGCGGCTCCTCCGACACGCACGTGCGCGCGATTGCCGAGCACGTGGTGGATGAGCTCAAGAAGGAAGGGGTTCGCCCGCATCACGTCGAGGGACTCGCACAGGGGCGCTGGGTGCTACTCGATTACGTCGACTTCGTCGTGCACGTCTTCCACCCCACGTTGCGCGACTTCTATCAGCTCGAACGTCTGTGGGGTGATGCGGGAACCGTCGCCATCGACGCGGAGGAGGCCAAGGTATGAGCTCACGCATGATATGGCGCGCGGCGCTAGTCACCGTCATGGCGAGCGGCGCATTCGCGTCGACAGCGGCAGGCCAGGAGTACTTCGGTCAGAACCAGGTCCAGTACAAGGACTTCAACTGGCAGGTGATCGAGACCGAGCACTGGCTGATTCACTACTATCCGAGCGAGCGCGTCGCGGCGATGGAGGGCGCGCGCATGGCCGAGCGCGATTACGCGCGTCTCTCGCGCATCCTCGGCCACGAGTTCCGCGAGAAGAAGCCGATTCTCTTCTTCGCCTCGCGCGCCGACTTCGGGCAGAACAACGTCACCGGCGATCTGGGCGAGGGCACGGGCGGCGTGACCGAGCCCCTGCGTCATCGCATGCTGATGCCCTTCACGGGCGACTTCCGCGGGCTCGAGCACGTGCTCACGCACGAAATGGTGCACGAATTCCAGTTCGACATCTTCGCGCGCGGGCGCGCGGGGGGCGGGATCGCGCAGCTGTCGCAGGTGAATCCGCCCCTCTGGTTCATGGAGGGGATGGCCGAGTATCTCTCGCTCGGTCCCGACTACGCGCGCTCGTCCACCGTGATGCGCGACGCGGCGATCAACGGAGATCTTCCGACGATCGTGAAGATGACCGAGCAGCCCGACCGCTACGATCCGTATCGATTCGGCCAGCCGCTGTGGGCCTACATCGCGGGCCGCTTCGGCGACGAAGTCATCGGCGCGATCATGGCGGACGTGCCCTCGATGGGCATCGAGCGAGCGTTCAAGCGCGAGACGGGCGAGTCGCTCGAGGATCTCGGCGACGAGTGGAAGGAAGCGATGCAGGTGAAGTATCTGCCGCAGGTCGCCGATCTCCAGCGTCCGCGTCATTTCGCGAAGCCGCTGCTGTCACAGAAGCGCACCGGCGGGCAGGTCTTCCTGGCGCCGGCGCTCTCGCCGGACGGCAAGTACATCGCATTCCTGTCGAACGGCAGCTTCCTCAAGGGCCAGGTGTTCATCGACCTGTGGCTCGCCGACGCGAAGACCGGCAAACGCCTTTCGCGGCTGGTGAAGAGCACGTTCGATCCGAACTACCAGGAAATCGGGATTCTGTACTCGCAGAGCTCCTTTTCCCCAGACGGGAACACGCTCGCCTTCTCCGCGCTCGGAGGCGGGCAGGAGATCTTGTATCTGCTGGACGTGAAGCGGAGGAAACGCATCGCGAAGTTCGAGCTGCCGCTCGATGGCATCGTGAATCCGAGCTGGTCACCGGATGGCAAGCGCCTCGTGTTCTCCGGGAACAAGGGCGGCATCACCGATCTGTACATGGTGGACGCGGACGGCAAGAACCTCACGCAGCTCACGCACGACGAGTTCGCCGACATGCAGCCGCAGTGGTCGCCGGACGGGACGATGATCGCGTTCGCGACGGATCAGGCGCCCGGCGCGGATCTCAAGAATCTGCGCTTCCCGCACTGGCAGATCGCGCTCTACCACGTGGATGGCGGCAACGTCGAGCTCATTCCCGGTCAGGCGGGGCTCAACATCAACCCGGTGTGGGCGCCCGACTCCAAGTCCATCGCGTTCGTGTCCGATCGCACGGGCGGACAGAACATCTTCCTCTACGATCTCACGCAAAAGCAGCACTTCCAGCTCACGAACGTCGTTGGCGGGGTGATCTCCGTAACCGAGTTCAGCCCGGTGATCACGTGGGCGCACGCCACCGACAGAATGGCGTTCACGTATCTCGAGAACAGCGAGTACACCGTCTGGTCCATCGACAACCCGCGCCTGCTCAAGCGGCAGCCGTTCAACCCGGCCGCGACCACGACGGTGGCACAGCGCGTCGACAGCGCCGCGGCCGCCCGCGCCGCGCGCGTGGACAGCGCCCCCGCCGACTCGCTCGCGTACTCGTACTATCGTTCCGGTACCACGTTCCGCCCCTCGGGCGCGCTCGCGGATTCCGGTCCGAGCTCGGAAACGCGCGTCAGCGTCGCGGCGATTCTCGACAGCGGTGCACTGCAGCTTCCCGACACCACGCAGTTCAAGCGGTACAAGTACCACATCCGATTCTCACCGGACTTCGTTGCGCGGCCGACGGTTGGCTACTCGCGCGACAACTTCGGGAACGGCGTATTCGGCGGAACGGCAATCTCCCTGAGCGACATGGTGGGCAACAATCATCTCGCCTTCGCGCTCTCGATCAACGGCCGCCTCGCGGATGCGCAGGGACTCGCCGCGTACACGAATCTCTCCCACCGGCTGCAGTACGCAGTCGGGTATCAGCAGTCGCCGTTCTACTTCGGCGAGGGCTCGCAATTCTTCGACAACGGCGACGGCACACTCACGGAGCAGGACGTCATCGCCCGCTATCTCGACCGGGAAGCGTTCGCGATCGGCATCTATCCGCTCAATCGCTTCACGCGCTTCGAGCTGGGGCTCACGCTCGCGGATCTCGAGCGCTCGTTCCTCGTGTTCTCGCAGATCGTCGACCAGTTCGGCAATCCGCTCACGAACGCGCGCCAGGATGAGGTGGCCGGGAGCAGCAAGTACTACGTCGAGCCGAGCCTGTCGTACGTGTCGGACAACACCCTCTTCGGCTACACGGGCGCCATCTACGGCCGCCGCTACCGTTTCGGTGTTACACCGGCCATCGGACAGTTCCAGTGGCTCGGCTTGCTCGGCGACTACCGGCGCTACGACGCGATCCTGTTCAGCTATCTCACCATCGCCACGCGCTTGACGGCCAATCTGTCGTACGGTCGTGACGCCGACAGCCTGCAGAAATATCTCGGCTACAGCGATCTCATTCGCGGCTACGACGACCAGAGCTTCGCGATCACGAATGCGAATTGTCCGGCGACGGTCTCCAACGCGCAGCGATGCAATCGCCTGCTCGGAAGCAAGGTGGTGTTCGGAAACATCGAGCTGCGATTCCCGCTCGTACGGGGCGGCCTCGCGGGGGTGATTCCTCTGCCGCCGATTGAGGGGGCGCTCTTCTACGATGCCGGCACGACGTGGTTCAACGGGCAGAAGGTGGAGTTCAAGCGAAGCAGTGAGGATGATCCGGCGAACACGCGCTCGCTCCTGACCAGCTATGGCTTTGGCCTCCGAGTGAATCTCTTCAACTACGTGATCCTGCGATGGGACTACGCGATTCCGAAGGATTCCCCCGGGCGTCACGGATTCTGGCAATTCTCGTTGTATCCGACGTTCTGATCGCGTAGTTTCACCTTCGTGCGAACGTCGCCTCTGGCGCTGGCGCTCGTACTCGTAGCAGCGTGCCGTGGCGGGGATCGTCGGCCTCCCGTCAAGAGCCCGGAAAGCACGACCGTCATTAGCGCCAGCGCGAACGGACCGGATCAGATCGTTCTCCGTTTTCCGCGGAGTGGAGGAGTCGCGCGCGCGTTTGCATATCCGCGCGTCGACTCCGTCGTGTGGACCGCGTCGGCGAAGACCCCGGTGCTCGCGCGGCTTCTGGGCTTCGATGACGGCGCAGGCTCCGTCCTCGCCGAGGACGAGAAGGGGAGCGTGGTGCGCGTCGATCTTCGGCGCGGAGATGTCACGCGCGATCCGGCCACGAAGCTCTCCAATTTCGTCTCCGCCGATGGCTCCGCCGCGTACGGCGTGGGCGCCGACGGCTCGGTCACGCGTCTGACCCCCGCGGGGAGCTGGACCTTCAAACCTCCCGCACCCGCGCGCGACGTCGTGCCACAGCCGGATGGCACGCTGCTCGTGCTCGCGAATCGCGGTCTCGGCACCATGGTCTGGCTCATCCACCCCCCGGACGATCGGATCGCCGACAGCGTGCTCCTGCCGCGAGTCTCGCGGGCCGTCCGTACGCCCGCGGGCGATCGCGTGTACTTCCCCGTCGATTCCGGACTCGTTGGCGTGCGCGGGCGCGACCTGCAGATCGTGCCGAGCATCAAGCTTCCCCGCAAGCCGCGCGCAGTGGTCACGTCTCCGAGCGGCGACAGGATCTACGTGGCGCCCGACTCGACCAAGGAAATGCTGGTCGTCGACCGCTACTCGGGCAGCGTCTCTGCGCACATCCCACTCCCGTCGCCGGCACTCACCCTGCGGATGGATCCGACCGGCCGCTACGTGCTCGCTCGCGGCTCCGAGGGTGACACCGCGTACGTGATCTCGGTGAGCACGGATCGCATGATCGGCGCGGTGCCTACCGTGTGGCGGCCGGATCTTCCCACCGTCGCGCCGAACGGCTGGCTCGCGCTCGTTCGCGGCAAGGATGTCGTGCTCGTGGACGCCGAGACGCTCGCGACCAGGCGCGCAGTGCTCGGTGGCGCGTCCGACGACTGGATGTTCATCACCTGGAACGGGTTTCGCCCGCGCGCCGCCGGCCTCGACCAGCCGGTGACATTCGAGTCGGGTGACTCAGTGCAGCGCGACACCTCGGAGAACCCATTCTCGGGTGCGGCGCTCGATGCGGACACACTCGACGCGGACACCGTCGTGCCCGGCCGGCGCCCTGCCGCGTCGACCGCTCCGAAAGTGCCCTCCGGTACGGCACCCACGCGCGCGGTTCCCGGAGCAGGCACGCCACGAGCGACCGTCGACAGCGCGTCGCCCAAACAGGCGGGATTCACGGTGCAATTCGCGGCGTTGCGCGCGCAGGACGCGGCGAACGATATTCTGCACCAGGTGCACGTGAGTGGAGCAACGCCACGTCTGGTTGCCACGACGCGCGACGGCGTGACGATCTATCGTGTGGTGATCGGCCCGTTCGCAACGCGCGAGGAAGCGGAGCGTATCGCGCGCACATCCGGCAAGTCGTACTGGGTCTACGAAGGAGCGCCCTGATGTCGACGCCGCTCGGTCCAATCCTCTCGGAGTGGGAAGCAGAAGGATATCGGCTCGCCTCCGAATTCGACGCCTGCGCGGGAGCCGTCGTGATCGGCGAGCATCCCACGGCGGCCGCAGAGGTGGCGCTGGGCATCGCGCGAGTGCAAGCACGTCATCGCCGCGTCGCCATCGCGGACACCGTGGGTGAGCTCGGCCCGCTCGAGGATCTCGTGCCGATGGACGCGCCGTATGGCCTGGTCGACAGCTTCTTCTACGGCGTCTCGTTGAACAAGGTCGCGTACACGGTGGATCCGGCGCGCAACCTCATCATCTTCCCGAGCGGCGCCGTTCCCATCGATCACGAGGCGCTACTCGCCAGCGATCGCTGGCCCAAGCTGCTGGAGGCGTTTCGCGCAGCCGACGGGCTTCTGCTGATCGTGGCACCGGCCGAATCGAGCGCGCTCTCATCGTTGATCGAGGCAATGGACGGCGTCGCGCTCGTCGGCAACGTGGCGGCTGCCCCGGGAACGCGAGTGCTCGCGCATGCGCACCTATCCCTGGCCACCGACAGTCCGATGCCGGCGCCGGCGTCCGCTGTGCCGCCGCCAGTGAATCGTTCGGAGACTCCGCCTGCGCCACCGCCGGTGCGCGAGAGCTTTCGCGACGCATTCGCTGCCATAGAAGTGAGCGACTTCGATGATCCGGACACGCTCGGAGCGCCGGCGGCGCCGGGTGGCCACGCGGAGCCCGCGACGGAGCCCGCCGCCGAGCTCCGGGATCAGTCGATGGAGACCGCCGACCGAACCGGTGCCGCGGCAACCGATGGCCGGTCGCACGAGCGCGTCGACGACGCCGGCGATCACGAGCCGCGCATCGTCGTGGAAGAGGGACCCGCGCTCGTTCCTCCGTGGGCACGCGACGGCACGCTCACCGCGACCCCCACGCACGTACCCGTCGAGAGCGCGAAGACGGTCACGTACTGGGTCGCGATCGTCGCCGGCGCGCTGGTCGCCGCGGCGCTGCTCACGTGGATCTCGAGCTCGATGACGTCGCGCAGAGACGTTGCCGGCTCGTTCTCCACCAAAGCCGACACGGCGCGACCCGAGAGCACGGTCGTCGCCGCTGCAGCGCCAACCGTCGTCGCCACGCGAGCGGACAGCGCGCAGGGCATCGCAGACGGGACACCGCCTGCACTCACCGAGACCATTCTTGCGCCGTACTCGGTGGTCCTCGCAGATGTCCGGAACATGACCGGCGCGAACAGCGAGGTCGATCAGGTCTCGCGACGCGCCTTCCCCGCCGTCACGTACGCACCTTACCGGCGAGGCGACGGCAACATGTCCTACGTCGTGATCTCCGGCGCGTTCGAGGATTCCGCGAGCGCCGATTCCCTGCTCCGAAAGGTGCGCGCGACGAAGTATCGAACCGCTCGCGCCGCCCACGTCGTGCGCCTTCCCTACGCCGTGCTCGTACAAAAAGGCGTGACGCAGGACCAGGCGCCGATGTTCGTGCACGCGTATCAATCGAAGGGACTGCCCGTCTACGCACTCGTGCAGACTGACGGAACGGCCAGTCTCTGGGCTGGCGCGTTCAGGAATCCCGAGCAGGCACAACCGCTCGTCACTAGCTTTCGTGCGAACGGAGACAAGCCAACCGTGGCGATTCGTACCGGGAGATCCTTCTAGTGCGCTTGACGAAGCTCGAGCTGCAGGGATTCAAGTCGTTCGCCGACCACACCTCGCTCGTCTTCGAGCCGGGCGTGACGGCCGTGGTCGGGCCGAATGGATGCGGCAAGTCGAACGTCTCCGACGCCGTGCGCTGGGTGCTCGGCGAGCAGCGCGCAAAGACGTTGCGCGGCGCGAAGATGGAAGAGGTGATCTTTCAGGGCTCGTCGTCGCGCAGGCCGGTGAACATCGCCGAAGTGTCGCTGCATTTCTCGAACGACGATGGCGCGCTCGCGGTCCCGTTCAAGGAAGTCGTGATCACGCGGCGCCTCTCGCGCAGCGGCGAGAGCGAGTACATGCTGAACGGCGCGTCGTGCCGCCTGCGCGACATCCACGACATGGTGCGCGGCACGGGTCTCGGTGCCGACAGCGGCGTCGTGATCGAGGCGAAGATGGTCGACGCGCTCCTCTCCGATCGTCCCGACGACCGGCGCGAGCTGTTCGAAGAGGCTGCGGGAGTCGGACTCTATCGCGATCGCCGGCGCACCACTGCGCGCCGGCTCGAGGAGACGACGGTCGATCTCTCCCGCCTCGATGATCTGATCTCGGAGGTGCAGAGCCAGGTGCGCTCGCTCGCGCGGCAGCGCAAGAAGGCGGAGCGCCATGGCGAATTGATGGCGCGCCGCTTCGTCGCCGAAATCACGCTCGTCTCGCGCGAGATGGATTCGTGGCAGGCGGAGCTCGTGACGCTCGAGCAACAGGTCGCATCGCTGCGAGAGGCGCTGCCGGTAGCAGAGGCACGCGTGCACGAAGTGGAGCGCCAGCGCGAGGCCGCGTACGGGGCGCGCACCGCCGCGGAGGCCGGCCGCACCGAGCTTTCGCGACTCGTCGGCGAGCAGCGCGCCAACGCAATGTCGCTCGAAAGTGAGCTCAAGGTCGCCGAGGAGCGCCAGCGGAATGCACTCGCGCGCCGCCAGCGTGCGGATGCCGAGCGTCGCTCGGGCGAGGAGCTCGGAAACCGCCTCGCCGAAGACCGCGACTCGGTGGCGCAGGAGCGCGCGCAGCTCGAGCGCGAGCTGGCGCAGGCGCGCGAGACACTCGCCGCGCGAGCGAACGCAGAGGAGAGCGCTCGCGCTGCCGTGACCGGCGCGCGCCAGGCCTTCGAGCAGCACGAGCGCCGCACGCGAGAGCTGCGCGACGACGCTCGTCGACTCGAGCTCGATCGCGAGAGTGCCGAGCGCGAGCAGCGCGAGCTGGCGCAGCGCGCCGCGCAGCTCGGCGCGGACCGGGAGCAGATCGCCGAGGCCCTGAGCGCCACGGCGAGCGAGCTGCATCTCGCGGAGCGGCACAGGGAAGAAGCCGAAGCAACGGCCACCGCATTGGCGGCCGCCGTCACCGCGGCGCGGCATGCCGCCGATGCGGCGCGTGCACGCGAGAGCACGGCGCGCACGGAGCGCCTGCACGCCGAGGAGCAGTGGACGGCGTTGCAGGGGAAGGTGCACGGGCTCGAGGCGCTCGAGCGCGAGCGCGTGGGGCTCGCACCGGCCGCCGCGCAGCTGCTCAAGGACCGAGATCAGTTCGGCGAGGGTGCGGTCCTCGGACCGCTCTCGGACTTCGTGTCCACTGGTGCCGCATCCGCACAATCGGTGGAGCGATTCCTCGGCAACACCGTCCACGCCATTCTCGTTCGCGATCGCGCCGCCGCCGACTCGATACGCACGTGGCACGCGCGCACGAATCCGGGTCCGCTGCTGCTGCTCCCGATGGATGCGCCGGCGAACGGGCATTCGGACTCGGGTACGCTCGCGGATCTCGTCGAGGCCGCGGATCCGGCGAAGTCGTGGATTCGCACGCTGCTCGGGCAGGTGAAGCAGGAGGAGAGCGGCACCGCGTTCGTCGACGCACGCGGTGCAGTGTGGCTTCCGGGCTCGGCGCCCGGCAATGGACCGCTTCGCCGTCGAGCCGAGCTCACGGAGGCGCGGGAGGCGCTCGGGCGCGCGGAGAGCATCCGTGCCGGACTCGTTCGCGAGGCGGACGAGGCGCGCGCACATTTGCAGCGCGCGGAAGCAGAGGTCGCGAAGGCGATCGAGGCGGCGAGCGTCGCGCAGCAGGCCATGCGACGGGCGGACGAGCAGCGCGATGACATCGAGCGCCGGCGCCAGCGCGCCGCCCGCGAGTCCGAGCAGCTCGACGTGCAGCACACGCGCGTGCACACGCGCCAGCAGGAGCTCGTCGCGATGCTCGCGGAGCTCGAGCGTCTCCGCGGGGAGGGCGGCCTCGCACTCGAGCAATCCGAAGTGGAGCTCGCGAGCGCGGGCGTGCAGCTCGGCGAGCTGCAGCGCGCGCAGGAGCTCGCACGCGACGAGCGCGGCAGCGCGCAGGTGATCGAGGCCCAGGTGCTGGCGCGGCTGCAGAACGCATCGGACCGTGAGCGCCGGCTCCAGGCCGAGGTGGCGACGGCGGACACGCGTCTGCAGGCGCTCCAGGCGGAGCTCACGGACATCGAGGAGGCAGATCGGCAGCTCGCGCAGCACATGGCCACGTGGCGCATGGATCTCGACGCGCGCACGGCCGCACTGTCGGATGCGCAGCGACGGCTGGACGATGCGGAGCGCGCCGTGCGTGATGCCGATACCGCGCTGCTCGAGGTCGAGCACGCGGGGGATGCGGCGCACCAGCGCGCTCACTCGCTGGCGGAGTCGCTGCACCATGCGGAGCTGCGCTACACGGAGCTCTCGGGGCGCAGAACGGCGATTCGCGAGCGGCTCGAAGCGGAATGGCGTCGTCCGCTCGAAGAGATGCTCGCAGCAGTGCCGGCCTCCGATGCGGAGGAGCCCGTGTTGCGCGCCGATGTCGCGCAGTTGCGCGCGGAGCTCGAGAGCATCGGGCCCGTGAACGCGCTCGCGATCGAGGAGCACGAGGAGGAGTCCAAGCGCCTCGACTTCCTCACGACGCAGCGTGCAGATCTGATCGACGCGAAGAACGCCTTGCATCAGGCCATCAAGGAGATCGACACGACGGCACGCGAGCTGTTCCTCGCGACGTTCTCGCAGGTGCGCGAGCACTTCCGCCAGATCTTCATGACGCTGTTCGGTGGCGGCGACTGCGATCTGCGCCTCGAGAATCCCGATACGCCGCTCGACTGCGACATCGAGATCCACGCGAGCCCGCGCGGCAAGCTGACGCAGCGCATCCATCTGCTCTCGAGCGGTGAGCGCGCACTCGTGGCGCTGTCGCTGCTCTTCGGAATCTTTCTCACGAAGCCCAGCCCCTTCTGCCTGCTCGATGAGGTCGACGCACCGCTGGATGATCAGAACATCGGCCGCTTCGTGCGCATGCTGAATCGCTTCAAGGAGAAGACGCAGTTCATCGTCATCACGCACAATCCGCGTACCACCACCGAGGCGGCGGATGCGGTGTACGGCGTGACGATGCAGGAGCCCGGCGTCTCGTCCTTCGTGAGCGTGCGGATGCGCGGCGCTGCGGTGGAGGAGCCGGAGCACGAGATTCCCGCGTCGGTCTGACCGGCGCCCTGTTGCATGCGCCTCACCACGCTCGGCACGGGCACCGCATCGCCATCCACGCGCGTGAACGCGGGACACCTGGTGGAAGCGGGTGCCGTCACGCTGCTCCTGGACTGTGGCAGCGGCGTGACCCATCGCATGGGATCGATCGGAGCGAACTGGCTCGGCATCACTCACCTCGCGATCACGCACTTTCATCCCGACCACACGCTCGATCTCGCGACACTGATGTTCGCGTGGAAATACGGCACGCTTCCTCCGCGCGCGGCGCCGCTCACGATTCTCGGCCCCGCTGGTGTCTCACATCTGATCGAGCAGATGGCGGCGATCTATGGTGATACGGTTCGGGATCCCGGGTTTCCCGTGACCGTGCGCGAGCTGGCAATCGGCGACCGCATGGATCTGGGGGATGCGGTGACGCTCGAAGCCCACAAGGTGCCCCATACGGCTGAATCCGTTGCATATTCCGTGGAGCGCGGCGGAGCGCGACTCGTCTACACGGGCGATACCGGCTTCGACAGGCCGGTGGCCGAATGGGCACGCGGGTGCTCCCTGCTGCTCGCGGAGTGCTCGCTGCCCGAGCAGCTCGCGATCCCGAGCCATCTCACGCCATCGCAGGTGAGCGCGATGGCGGAAGTCGCTGAGCCTGCGCGACTGGTGCTGACACACTTCTATCCGCCGGTGCTCGAGGAGGACATTCTGGGAACGATCGCGCTGCGATACGCGGGCGAGGTCGTGTTGGCGACGGACGGCTGGTCCACTGACATCGAGGAACGGTAATGCTGGTAGTGATGAAGCACGGCGCGACGGTGGCGGAGATCGATGCAGTGGTCGCCGCCATCGAGGAAATGGGATACGAAGCGCGGCCAATGCCTGGTGCACAGCGCACGGCCGTCGGACTCGTGGGGAACGACGGCCGCGTCGACTCCTCGCGCATCGCGTCGCTGTCGGGAGTCGCGCAGGTCATTCACGTCACCCAGCCGTACAAGCAGGTCTCGCGTGAGTGGCGTCCGGAGAACACCATAGTCCGGATCGCGCCCGGCGTGGAGGTGGGAGGCAGCGAGGTGGTGATCATGGCTGGTCCGTGCTCCGTGGAATCCGAAGCGCAGATCGTGCTCGCCGCGCAGCAGGTAAAGGCCGCAGGCGCGTCGTGCCTGCGCGGGGGCGCGTTCAAGCCGCGCAGCTCGCCGTACTCCTTTCAAGGGCTGGGGGAGCAAGGGCTCAAGATCCTCCGCGAGATCGGCACGACACTGGGCATGCCCGTGGTCTCGGAGGCCCTCGACGAGTGCTCCCTGGAGCTCGCCCTCAAGTACTGCGACCTGATTCAGATCGGCTCCCGCAACATGGCCAACTACTCCCTGCTGCGCAAGTGCGGCCGGACCCG
>DATGDQ010000236.1:0-8759 GCA_035310785.1 Gemmatimonadaceae bacterium
CGGCGGATACACGCGGATGACGTGCCCATGTTGATGAACCACGCCCTTTCCAACCAGACACGAGAAGCTGGCATCATTCACGAAGCTCGCGAATTCACGTTCGATCTCGACTGCGCCGACCATGTTGGCAACCCTTCCCGGCTCGGTGTTTCCCTCGAGTGGTCCGTCGCGTTCCCCGGGGGAACGGACCGCCCTGCCAATGCACGATGAAGGCCGCCGAGCACCCGAAATCCGTGGCGGTCAGGTTGGCTCGATCGTTCTTAGATATGACGGGACGCACCCGAGTCCGCTACCGAACAGACCAATGAGCACCATCGCTCCCTCCTCGACGCTGAAGGGCTATATCCCCACGCTGGATGGCTGGCGCGCGATCGCCATCCTGGGCGTGATGGCGAGCCATGCCGGTCACAGCTACTCGCAAGCGCACGGCACGGAGAGTCTTTTCGACCGCATTGCGAGCGGAACGCATGGTGTCAATCTCTTCTTTGCGCTCAGCGGGCTGCTCATCACGTCGCGTCTGCTCGAGGAGTGGGACGCGGCGGGCACCATCTCGCTCAAGCGCTTCTACGTGCGCCGAGCGTTTCGCATTCTCCCGCCGGCGCTCGTCTATCTCTCGTGCGTCGCTCTGCTCGGCGTGCTCGGTCTGCTGCCGGTGGTGCGCGAGGAGCTCGTTGCGGCGACGCTCTTCTTTCGCAACTATCTTCCGCCGATCCTCGGACCGAATGGTGCGGGCTTCTTCACATCGCATTACTGGTCTTTGGGTGTAGAGGAGCACTTCTATCTCTTCTGGCCGGCACTGCTGTTGTTGGCCGGACGCAAGCGCGCGCTGCCGCTGGCGATCGCGCTCGCCGTGCTCGTCGCGGGATGGCGCCATCTCGAAGCCTGGCGCGAGATCATGCTCTTCAACGCGATTCAGCCGACGTACTTCGTGCGCTCCGACACGCGCATCGACGCGATCATGTGGGGTGTGGTCGCCGCGCTCGCGCTGTCTCGCCCGGCGGTGCGCGCGCTGGCCGAACGATATCTCACGACGCTCGTGTATCTCGCCTTCGTCGCGTTGTACGGCGTGATCGTGTATCGCTACGGCACACGTCCGACCTTCTGGGAGGCGGCAATCGTGCCCGTGCTCATCGTGGGCACGGTGCTGCGCCCCACCGGCGCGCTGGGCAGGCTGCTGGAGAGCCGCGCGATGCGATGGATCGGAAGACTGTCCTACAGTCTCTACCTGTGGGAATTCTTCTTCGTCTATTATCCCGGAGTGCCATCCACGCTCGGCGTGTGGCAGACATTCCCGGTGAATCTCATCGCCGCGATCGTGTGCGCGACAGCGAGCTACTATCTGGTCGAGCGCCCGCTCATTCGCGTCGGTCACCGACTCGCGCCGGCGATGTCGCGGGACGCCGCAGAACGCGCGACCGGTGCGGCTGCCGCCGTGGTCGTGGCCGTCTAGTAGGAGTAGAGCGCGAGCACCGCTTCGCCTGCAGGCGAGCGCGCGTGTCCGGCGTCGTCATGCAATGCTCTCCTGAAGGCGCTTCGCCGGGCGTTCGGCGCGCTGTGCTTCGGCACGCCCTCCGCCGTCCTGAAGAATCTGATCGTGCTCCACCGCGAGATCGACCTTGGTGATGTCGTGCCGAAAGAAGAGCGCGATGGTCCAATCGACGATGATTCGAAGCCGGCGATCCCAGCGCGGCATCTGCATCAGGTAGTACGTGCGCCGGAACCACCAGGCGAAGAAGCCCGTGATCCGAACGCCCATCACCTGTGCCACGGCGCGCGAGTGGCCGAGCGCCGCCATCGTGCCGAGCGATCTGAACACGAAGGGCTCGGGCGGCCGGTGCTGTACGACCGCAGCGATGTTTCGCGCGAGCTGTTTCGCCTCGCGAACGGCATGTTGCGCCAACGCGGGGTAGGGTTTGCCATCGGACGCCGGAATCGTCGCGCAATCGCCGAGCGCCCAGACGTTGGAGTGGCTGATGCTTCGCATGCTCGAGTCGACGGCGACGCGCCCTCTTTCATTGCGAGCCACGCTCACTCGATTCACCGCGGCGCTCGGCACTATTCCGGCGGCGAGCACGATGGTGCTCGCGTCGATGACCTCGCCGTCGATGTGCACGCGCTCAGGCTCGATCCGTCGTACCGGAGTAGAGGCGCGGATGTCTGCTCCGCGTCTCGCGAGCACGCGAATCGCGACGGAGGCGAGCCGCTGATCCACCTCCGGGAGAATGCGCGCGGTCGCCTCGAAGAGATGGAACCGAAGCTCATCGCGGCGGATGCGCGGATAGTAGCGGAGGACATCGTCCGCCAGCGCGGTGAGCTCGCCGAGGAGCTCGATGCCGACGAGTCCTCCGCCGATCACGACGAAGGTGAGGGCGCGCGCCCGAAGCGCTGTGTCGGCCGCGGCATCGGCGCGCTCGAGCTGCTCGATGAAATGGTTTCTGAGCACGAGCGCGTCGGCCATCGTCTTGAAGGTGAACGCGGTCTCCGAGCCCGGGATCAGATCGAGATTCGTCGACGAGCCCAGCGCGACGACGAGATGCTCGTACGCCAGCTCACTCTCCACTCCGCCAGCGCTGATGTGAACGACGTTGCGATCGGCGTCGACGGCGGTGACGACGGCCTCGATGAAGCGGGAGCGGCGCAGCACGGGGCGAATCGGCTGCGCGCAATGTCTGAGCTCGAGGGTTCCGGAGCAGGCCTCGAACAGCAGTGGCGTGAGGACGAAGAAGTTCGAGCGGCTGACGAGAACGATCTCGATGTCGGAGTGCGCGCGCAGCTGCCGCTCGAGTCTCCGTGCAGTGGTGACGCCGGCGAAGCCGCCGCCAAGAACGACGATGCGTCGTACGGTCATGAATCACCTCACATCGAGGCGTGTTTCTCGAACAGATGATCGATGCTCTACTGTTGAATGGATTCCATCCTTCGTCGGTTTCATCGCGCACTGGATGGCCTTAACTGCTGAGCACGAATCCCACCAATTCGAACGAATCGAATCAGTACAATCCGGGCACGATCGCTCGACCGCGCCTCGGTTCGATTCGTCTAGTTGGTTTGATTCGTGCTCAGCCTTTTCCATCGGCCATATCGATACCTCGAGAGACTCGCGAGGGAGTGAGCTCCCGCTCGTTGAAGTACGATCGAAGCACGCCGGCATCGCCGCCGTTCGCAGCGAGCGCGACATAGCCATCGGGACGCACGAGGTAGATGGCCGAACGCTCGAGCCCCGCCCTCTCGGCGAGGGCGGCCCACGCGAAGGAATGCAGCGGCATGCAGAGCTCGGCGCACATCGTCCTGGCGCTCGTGCTCACTTCACCGTAGACATGCACCTGCCAGTCCATACTGGACAGTGGCGCGAAGTTGTCGTTGCCGTCGCTCGCCGGAACCCACGGCAGCCGGTCGCCACCGCTCACTCTTCCCGTACCTTTCGCACTGAGCGGACTGTCGGGATACGCCACGCGGATCTGCGAGACCGTCTCGAAGAGAAAGCGTCGTGCACGCAGCAGGCGAAAGACGAGCGGCGCGATCAGTGGCACGACGCGCGTGCGGACGAACGTCGCGAGCGCACCGCTCGCGGTGACGAGTGTGAAGGCACGATCCGTCGTCGCCACGAGCCGTTTCGCGAAGGCGATGCGCTCCGGCTCGTAGCTCTCGAGTATGCGCTCGCTGGCCTGCCCCTTCAGCACAATTGCGAGCTTCCAGGCGAGGTTCACGGCATCGCCTATGCCCGTGTTCATCCCCTGCCCGCCCACCGGGCTGTGGATGTGCGCGGCATCGCCGAGCAGAAAGGCGCGATCGCGCCGAAACGACATCGCGACACGATGGTGCACGCGATAGGTGGAGAACCAGTTCACCTCCTGCACCTCCACGTGCATTTGCGAGATCGCGCGATCGCTCACATCCGCGAAGGTGAGCGGCCGCTCCTCGCTGCCCACCGGCACGTTCACGGAACCGACCAACCGAACGTGATGATCTGCCTTCAGCGGAAATACGGCGAGAAAGTCCGCGTCGTCGAGGTCCACGTGCAGCTCGTGATCGGCAACGGGACCGCCCACCTGCGCATCGGCCACGTAGAACATGTGATCGTACGTGCCACCGGGCAGGCCGATGCCGAGTATCTCGCGAACCTTCGAGCGCGCGCCGTCGCATCCCGCGATGAAGCTCGCGTCGCAGCGCTCCACCGTTCCGGTGGCGTGCTCGAGAATCGCGCTCACGCCGTCCGGGCGCTGCTCGAAGCTGACGATCTCCACCTGACGCTCGACGTGCACTCCCAGCGCGCCCAGCTGCTCGATGAGCAGCTTCTCGTGGGCGTCCTGCGGATAGACGAGGGGGAACGGAAACGGGCTCAATCCGCGTCCAATGTCGGCAATGGACGCGTGCACGGCGCGCCTTCCGCGCACCCACAGATTGAGCGCGGCGACTTTCACGCCCGCATCCACGACGGCGCTCGCGATATCGAGTTGCCTGTAGAACTCGAGCGTGCGTGCCTGCACCGCCAGCGCGCGTGATGTCGTGCCGGCCTCCGGCGCCTTGTCGATGATACGGACCGCGATGCCGGATTTCGTGAGCCAGAGCGCGAGCACGAGCCCCGTCGGCCCGGCGCCGACGATGAGAACCGGCGTGCGGCTCATGTCGCGCTCGAGCTCCGCGAGCCGCTCCACCGCTCGATGTACGATTGCGTGTCGTATTTTGAGCGTGCGCGCTCGAGTGACATCGGACGAATCGTGCCCCACACCCGGCGTTCCGGAAACGGTCGATCGAATCGACCGAAGCACCACAGAATGCCGGAGTATCCGTTCGGGTCGCGACCGTCGATGGCGTACTTGTCGTTGAGGAGGAGGAGCAACCGTAGCGCATCGCCGTAGCGCCGCGTCCAGAGGATCACCGACTTGCCCCAGAGCTGGCGCACCGCGTTGTGCATGGTGCCCGATTGCAGCAGCTCCTGCTGCGATGCATTCCAGAGCTCGGACCCGGTCTTCCCCTGCTCGAGGTCCTCCAGTGAATAGATGACCTCGCGCTCATCGTCCTTGTGAGCGGCCATCGATTTCTGTGCCCACTCGGGCGCGGCGCGCAGCTTCATGTAATCCCTGCGGCGAAGGCAGAAGTTGAGCGACAGCTCGCGCCACACGACGATCTCATTGAGAAACGACTCGAGCGCCGGCGGGGGCGCGTGCGCTCGCGCCGCGCGCACCACTTCGGCCGACGAAATCATCCCGAAGTGCAGCCACCGCGACAGGCGGCTCGAGCCGCCTTCATCGGTTGGCTCGCGGCGCCGCTCATCGTACGCGTCGAGCCCATCGCTCACGAACTCCGCGAGTCTCGTGCGCGCCGCTCCGAGCCCGCCCTGCACGTCTGCCACCGCACCCACCTCGTGATCGATCTCGCATCGCGCGACCTCTCTCGCGATGTCGAGGCGCTCGAGATCCAGCCACTCGACGTCGAGCGATGAGAGCTCCGATTCCCGGAGCGCGCGCCGCGGTGCGCGGTCCTCGACCATCTCGAGATGCGTGTCCAGCCCCTTGAGCAGACGTGCGCGCATCTGGAATGCGGCCGATTGTTCGCGGGGAAATTCAGCGGCCGGCGCGATGCCGACGCTATCCACCATCACCACGCGGCATGCCACGCGGTCGGCGAAGCGCAGCGTGCGCTCGAGCACGCCTGCGGTGGGATACAGATCCGTCACCACGAGCGCCGCCCGCGATGCGATGCGGTCCACCACTCGGCGATCATCATCGCGCGTGCGCCGGAGCGCGAACCGGTACGTGAGCCCGAGGTCACGCGCTCGACCCGAGAGCTCGCGCGCGCCCTGCAGCACGAAGGTGTGCACACGATCGGACGCGTACGGATAGCTCGGGTCCAGTCCGTGGTGGATGAGGAGCGGCAGTCCGAGACGGTCCGCTTCGAGCGTGGCGAAGCGCAGCGCCCAGTTCTCCTCGAAGCGCTGGGTGCTCGCCATCCAGTAGAGCACGTAATCGCCGTGCACCGGCGCGCGCTTGGCGAGTGGAACGGCACGGAGCGCGAGCTGCTCGCGAACGAATTCCGATTCGAGAGAGTGGGGCATGTCGGCGTGATATAGCACGGATGGCGCCAATGGGGCACCATCGCTCGCACGATTCGCAACACGAGTACATTCCCATGTGCCTCGCGCGTGACGCGAAGCCGACCTGGAGAGGAGGAAAGCGAGCGTGCCGGATATAGACGTCGATGGTGCACGAATCTGGTATACGGTCGAGGGTCCCGAGGGCGCGCCCGCCGTGCTTCTCGTACATTCGCTGGGCACCACGCACGAGCTGTGGAACGAGCAGATGCCGGCGCTCCGCGATTCGTACCGGGTCATTCGGTACGACACGCGTGGCCATGGTCGCTCGACCGCACTGGCCGGCGAGTTCACCATCCAGCAGCTCGGCAAGGACGCGCTCGCGGTGCTCGATGCAGCAAACGCGCAGAGCGCCGTCATCTGCGGGATCTCGCTCGGCGGTGTGACGAGCATCTGGCTCGGCCAGAACGCATCGCAGCGCGTGCGGCGGCTCGTGCTCGCGAATACGGCGGCGCGCATCGGCACGAGAGAGGGGTGGAGCACGCGCATGCGCGAGGTGCGCGAGGAAGGCATGAAGAAGGCGGCGGACGCCGCGATGTCGCGATGGTTCACGGAGGATTTTCGGACGAGGCAGCCGGACGTCGTCGCGCGATTTCTCGCGATGGCCAGCGCGTGTCCGCTCGAGAGCTACGTCGCGGCGTGCGCGGCGTTGCGCGACGCCGATCTGCGCCGCGACCTGCACCGGATCACACGACCGACGTTGGTGATCGCGGGGAGCCAGGATCCGTCGACGACGGTTTCGGATGCGGTGTACCTGCGCGACAACATTCCGGATGCGGAGCTGGAGGTGCTCCAGGCGGCGCACCTGTCGAATGTGGAGCGACCGGAAGAATTTTCGAGCCTTCTGAACCAGTTCTCACGCGCTTGAGCCCGGGATAACGACAATAACTCAACTGTTGACATTACGTGAGTACTATCTTACGATATATCGTGAGTGATGTCGTACGATATATCGGAGGAGCTTATGTGCAACAAACGAGATGATTGGGGCTTTGGCGCCGGATTCCCCTTCGGCGGGCCGGGTGGCTGGTCGGGTGCGTGGGGAGGCCGAGGTCGCGGCGGACCGGGACGCGGCGGCCGCCGTCGCAGCCAGATGTTCGAGTCGGGAGAGGTGAAGTTCGTCATCCTCCGCCTGCTCAATGAGAAGCCGCGCCACGGCTACGAGGTGATCCGCGCGCTGGAGGAGAAGTTCGGCGGATTCTACACGCCCTCTCCGGGCACCGTGTACCCCACGCTCCAGCTGCTCGAAGACGAGGGCTACGTGCGCGTGGTCGACACGGATGGAAAGAAGGTCTATCACGTCACGCCCGAGGGCGCGAAGTACCTCGAGGAGCATCGCGGCGTGCTCGACGAGATCTTCGATCGCGTACGCGAGACCGTGCGTGAGTTCACCGGCGGGAGCAGCGGCGACATGCACCAGGCGTTCGCCCATCTGGCTGCGGTCACCTTCAAACGCGCATGGCGCCGCGGTCCCGAGGATCCTGCACTCGCGCGCGCCGCCGAGATTCTGCGAAGGGCGGCTGCGGACATCGAGGAGGCGTTCAATCCGAATCCCAACCCCAACCCCACTACCCCTAACAGCTCGACCTGATCGACGGAGGGACCGATGTTCAGATTTCACCCGCTTTTCTGGCTCGCCGTGGCGCTGTTCTTCTTGTTCCGGTCGCAGCGCCGGTACATGCGTCGCCGCTGGGCGATGAGCGGCGCGATGGGCTACTCGCCGTTCGGCTGGGGGCACTGGGGTGACGCGCGCAACGCGCCGTGGGCGCCGCAGGCACAGCTTCCCGTGACACCGCAGCCGCTCGCGCAGCCCGACAAGACGTTGGTCGAGTCGCTCGAGAGCCGGATCGCGGAGCTCGAGCAGCGACTCGAATTCGCGGAACGGTTGATGGCGACCAGGAAGGACTGACGACACACGGCGGTTCGCAAACGAATGGCGCGCGAGTAAAATGCTCGCGCGCTATTTTCTTCCCGCAGCACTCACGCTGTTCGTCGGATCGGCACCATCCCACTTCACATCGTTAGTGGGACCGTACGTCGGCGGCACCGCTCGGTCGAGCATGCGCAGATACACGGTGAGCTGCGTTCTGTGATGCGCCGTATGCAGCACGCGACGCCAGAAGATCCAGACGCGCTCGCGCTCCACCTCGAAGAACGGCACGCGCACCAGCCACCACGCCCTCTCTTGCCCCGCCAGAAAGGGCAGCCGCGCGACGGCGAGCTGCGTGAGACGATCGATGGCGGTCGAGACGGTCAGCTCGCGCGGCAAGACGTCCGCCGGCGCCGGCTCCGGGCTGCCGATGAACTCTCCGAAGAATCGCCGCTCCGAGAGAAGCTGGTGCTTGAGGATGTCGCCGACCGTCGTCGAGCGCGAGTGAGGACGGAAGGTGAGATCGCGGTCCGTGAACTCGCGCCAGACGGACGCGACCTTGTTCGTCTCGCTCACGTACGTGTCCAGCATGTGCTGGAATGCCGGATCCGCGGCTCGCGGAATTCTCTCGTCGCCGATCGCGACGAACGGATAGCTCATTGGCTGCATGATGCTCACGGGCTGAATATCGTTGCGTCTCGCGCTCACGCAATGCCGACGTCGCTCGAGCGCTCTCCGGCATCACACCACAGATGAACAGTCGCGTAGCTGCGCCACGGACGCCACGGCTGCGAGAGC
>DATGDQ010000237.1:0-3821 GCA_035310785.1 Gemmatimonadaceae bacterium
GAAGGAATTCGCAGACATCATCGTGCCGCACGGCGGCCGCAACGAGATTGCGATCGAGATGATTGCCGCACGCATTCAGGAACGCCTTCGGCCGGTGACCGCGTGACCGCTCCCGCCGGCGGTGAGCGCGTGCTCGTCGTGGACGACGAGAAGGACATCGTCGCGCTCGTCGCGTATCATCTCGCGAAGGCTGGCTATCGCGTGTCGACGGCGTCCACGGGAGCCGAGGCACTGCGGGCCGCACGGGAAGAACGTCCCGCCCTCGTCGTGCTCGACCTCATGCTCCCCGGCATGTCGGGCTTCGAGGTGCTCGAACAGTTGCGCGCAGCCGAGAATACGCGAGATGTGGCGGTGCTGATGCTCACGGCGCGCCGCGAGGAGGCCGATCGCATCCGCGGCCTCTCGCTCGGCGCCGACGATTATCTCTCGAAGCCGTTCAGCCCGCAGGAGCTCGTGTTGCGGGTGGGAGCGATCCTGCGACGGCTCGCAGCGGCGGGCACGGCGGCGAGCGACGCGCTCACGATCGGCCCGATCGAAATCGACCGGTCGGCGCATCGCGTGAAGATCGACGGACAGGAGATCGAGCTCACGGCCACGGAATTCAAGCTGCTGCTCACGCTCGCCGAGCGGAGGGGTCGCGTGCAAGGACGTGCGCACCTGCTCGAAACCGTGTGGGATGCTGCGCCCGACATCCAGACGCGCACCGTGGACATGCACATCCAGCGGCTTCGGACGAAGCTCGGTGTCGCGTCGGATCTCATCGAGACCGTGCGCGGATTCGGCTACCGGCTGCGCTCTCCGTCGGCGCGAGCGTCGTGAGGCTGGCGCACCGCCTCCTCCTGGGCGTGGTGCTCGTCGTAACCGTACTCGTAGTCCTACTGGTTGCGCTGAGCGGCGTGCGACTCCGCCACCAGCTCGAGGAGCTCGAGGTGGCGCAGCTCACTCGCGAGGCGAAGCTCGTGGCGCGCGACTGGACGGCGGCGGTGGATCCCGACGCGCTCGCGGCGAGCGCGGGTGCTGCGATCGGACACCGTGTCACGCTCATCGATCACGAAGGCCGCGTGGTCGGCGACTCGGAGTTTCGCGGTGAGTCGAAGAATCGCCTCGAGAATCACAGCACGCGCCCCGAGGTGATCGCGGCACTGCGCGACAGCGTCGGGAGTGCGGATCGCACGAGTCCGTCGGCGGGCGATCACGAGCTGTACGTGGCGGTGCGATCGGCGCTCGGTGTGACGCGGGTGTCGATCTCCACTTCGACGCTGGACGGGATCGTCGCGCGCGGCCAGCGCGACGTGCTGGTCTCGGGGCTCGTCGCCCTGGGAGCCGCGCTCCTCCTCGCCGCCGCGTTCTCGCGCGCGGTCTCGAAGCCGATCGTCGAGCTGCGCGACGTCGCGCGGGCACTCGCGGCGGGCGACCTCTCGCGCCGTCCCGCGCTCTCCGCACCTGGAGAGGTCGGCGACCTGGCGGCGGCGGTGCATCGCATGGCAGAACAGCTCACGAGCCGTCTCAAGGCCCTCGAGGACGACGACATGCACATGAACGCGGTCATCGAATCGCTCCAGGAAGGAGTGATCGCGGTGGATGCGCGACGACAGATCGTGCGCGTCAACGAAAGCGGGAGACGGATGCTGCGACTCCCGGACACGGTCCCCTTCCCCGCGGACCGTCTGCCGCGCGATCGCACGTTGCGCGAATCGCTGGCGGCCGCGCTCGCGGGCGAATCCACGGAGCCCACGGAGATCACCGTCGACGGGCAGAGCATGATGCTCACGGCGCGTGCGCTCGGCGACGGCGGCGTGGTACTCGCGGTGTTCGACCTCACGGCATCGCGGCGCGTTGAGGCCGTCCGGCGGGACTTCGTCGCCAACGTGTCGCACGAGCTCAAGACACCGCTCACGGTGATCCGCGGATTCGCGGAAACACTCGCCGCGGGGGACGTGCCCCCGGCGCAGGAGGCTCGCTTCATCGAGGCGATCCAGGCGAGCGCACAGCGAATGCAGCAGATCGTGGATGACCTGCTCGATCTCTCGCGGATCGAGTCCGGTGGCTGGGTGCCCAACCCCGTCGCCGTGGATCTGCGCGCGGTGGCGAGCGAGGTGAGCGCGGGGCGGCTGCGCGCCGCGCTCGAAAAGGGCGTGCGTCTCACCGTGGAGATCTGCGCGGGCGCCGAAACGGCGTTCGCGGACCCGACCGCGATCCGGCAGGTGTACGCGAACCTCGCGGACAACGCCATTCGCCACACGAATGGCGGCGGCTCGATCGTGATGTTCAGCGAGCGTGCAGAGCGCGGTACCACGATCGGCGTGCGCGACACCGGCGTCGGCATCGCGCCCGAGCACCTGTCGCGCATCTTCGAGCGCTTCTATCGCGCTGATTCAGGCCGCGCGCGCGACTCCGGCGGCACGGGCCTCGGCCTCGCGATCGTGCGCCATCTCGTGGAGGCGCATCGGGGACGAGTGCAGGTGCAGAGTGTCGTGGGCGAGGGGACGACGGTGACGGCGTTCTTTCCGGATGCTGGCTGAGACGGAGCAGGACTGCGGACACGAACGAGCACGAAGGGAACGAATCGAACCGGTGCACGGAGGGGATGCCGAGTGCAGTGGCAAGGTCATTTTCGACGGCGACGGTTACAAACGTTTCCTGAATGCAATGTGAGCTGCTCGGCCGCGCCCAACACAGTCAAGGCTCTGCCCACTCCGCCGTGACACGAGCGTTACTCAGTAACAAAGTGTCGGTTACGAGCAGATCACAGCTTCCGCGTACGAACAACCTTCGCGGAGAATCTCGTGAATCATCGTATTCGCATGCTCGCCGTGGCGAGTGCTCTCGCCGGCACCTTCGCCGGCAGCCTGATGGCGCAGGATCTGAACGGCGCCGGCGCCACCTTTCCATATCCGATCTACAGCAAGTGGTTCGCTGATTACGCATCGTCCACCGGCGTCAAGATCAACTACCAGTCGATCGGTTCCGGCGGCGGCATTCGCCAGCTCACCGAAGGGACGGTGGATTTCGGAGCCTCCGACGCGCCCATGAGCGACGCGGAGATGGCGAAGCTGAAGGCGCCCGTGCTGCACTTCCCGACCGTGCTCGGCGCCGTCGTCATCACGTACAACATTCCGGGCGTTACCAAGGCGATCAAGCTCACGGGACCGGTGGTGGCGGACATTTTCGCGGGCAAGATCACGAAGTGGAACGACGAGAAGATCGCGTCGCTCAACAAGGGAGTGAAGCTTCCCTCGAGCGACATTCTCGTAGTGCACCGTTCGGACGGAAGCGGCACCACCTACATCTTCTCCGACTATCTCTCGAGCGTGAGCCCCTCGTGGGCGCAGGCTCCGGGCAAGGGGAAGGAGCTCGCGTGGCCGGTTGGCCTGGGCGGCAAGGGCAACGAGGGAGTTGCCGGGCAGGTGAAGCAGACGCCGGGCGCGATCGGCTATGTCGAGCTGGCGTATGCGAAGCAGAACTCACTCCCCTTCGCGGACCTGCAGAACGTGAACGGCGAATTCATCACGCCGACGATCGAGTCCGTGACTACGGCGGCGGCAGCGGCGGCGGCGAAGCTCCCGGAGAACACCGACTACCGGATCTCGATCGTGAACGCGGCCGGCAAGGGCGCGTATCCAATCTCCTCGTTCACGTTCCTGCTGGTCTATCAGTCGCAACCCGATGCCACAAAGGGGAAGAAGCTCGTCGACTTCCTCCGCTGGTATCTGCGCGAGGGTGAGAAGTCCGCCGCATCGCTCGACTATGCGCCGCTTCCCGCGAGCATGGTCGCGCAGCTCGAGAAGCGCCTGGGCACGATTCAGATGGCCTCACGCTGA
>DATGDQ010000238.1:0-2107 GCA_035310785.1 Gemmatimonadaceae bacterium
CTCGACGACGACCCACTCGGGATTGAGTTCGGAAACGATGCGACGGTACTCACTCCACAAGCCCGAGCGGCTGCCAGTAAGGCCCGCGCCGCGGCCCGCGCTGGATACGTCCTGGCAGGGGAATCCACCGCATATGACATCGACAGGGGCAAGCTCAGCTGCTCCGACGCTCCGGACATCCTCGAACCTCTCTGCATCTGGCCAATGCCGCTCGAGCACGAGACGACAGAACGGATCTACTTCAACCTGCCAAGCCACTGGACCCAGGCCGGCACGCTCGAGGCCCAGCTCGAGACCACCAATGCCCGAGAAGAGGGAACCGATCACAGTGCACCCCCAGCCACTCGCTCGAGCGCAGGTGCATAACGACCGGCTGCCGCCACGAGAGCGGACAGGGTCGGGGTGACCATGTCGGAGGCTGGGAGTGCGGTGGCCGCCAGTACCGCTGGACGTTCGTCGGGACGGACGCGAGGAGGATAGGTGCCACCGGTGGCGGTCACGGTCAGCCGTGCCGCGTGTTGCCCGTCAGTTTGGTCGGCCCCGGTGGCAGGACCGCCTGACGTCGCTATGGCCTCAGGGGGCAGAATGTCGCTCATCCCCATCACCGACCGGTCGCGAATTGGAAAGATGCCAGTGGCCGGGTCCCGGGAGCTACCCAGGCGCGCTGTCCCAGCCATACCGTGATCCGCACTGGACTTTGCGGAGGTCCCAGCTACGCGATGCTTACCCGCTCCCGCGGGCTTAGTACTACGCGCCGGATTTTGGGAGTCTATTGCGCGCTCGGCGTCTGATGACGACTGTCGCGATTCTGTATGCGTTACTGCGTCAGTTGACGCGAGTTGGTGCGAGTTGGTGCGTCCCGAGCCGCTTACTTCCTGCGGATTATCTGCGCGCCACGCAAGATTCGAACCTGCGACCTTTGGCTCCGGAGGCCGATGTTCATCGCTGGATTTGGCTGCGTTTCTGGACTTTCTGCGATCCTCGTCGCGAATCTGTACGGTTTCGCCCGGCAGTAGGAGCGGTTCAGCGGTGGCCAAGATGCGCTCGGCAACGGGCGCTAACTGCATGGCCTTGACGCGATTGTAGGTGCGTTTCGCTAGCGTGGTAGTCTGGTGTCCGAGCAGGCGCGCCACCATGTCGTCGGGCACGCCGCGGGCACCGAGTAGCGTTGAGTGCGTGCGGCGTAGGTCGTTGGGGGAGCACCGGTCAATACCGGCGCGTGCGCACGCGATCTTGAACGTGCGGTCGAAGTTTGACAGCTTACCGATTGGCAGCTCTGGCATCGCAGCCTCGAGCAGGCCGCGGTACCCACTGAGAACCGGCAACGTACGGTTGGCACCCTCGGTCTTGCGACCGTCAATCCAGACGACACCAGCGTCCAGATCGATGTCCTCAGGGGCGAGCCTGAGCGCCTCGGATAGACGGCAGCCCAGAGCGACGCACACTGCGACGACCGAAGCCCAGCGACGCGTGGGCATGGCGACAGTGAGGCGGACGACCTCGTCCTCGGTCAGGGCGCGCTCGCGGGGGGTATACGACCCGTCCAGGTCTTCGACCTCCGGCTTGAGCGCCTCAATGTCTCCCGGAAAGCAGCCGCGCCGTTTGGCATGGCGCAGCACGGCGAAGAGTTTCTGGAGCTCGCGGGCGATCGTGTAGTCGCCGACGGCCTTCTCACCGTGGCCGCACTCCCCTCGCCTGGTTGCGATGTACGCGTCAATCACGTTGGTGTCGATCGTGGACAATGCGCGGTCGGCCCCGAGCACGCGGACCACCTGGGCTAGCTTCGACCGAATACTTTGGAGCGCCCCAGCGGACAGCGTCTTGGCCTTATGCGCCGCCTCTTTAACAGCGAGGAATTTCCTCACCCACTCGCCGATGGTAGCTGTCTTGGCTGCCTGCAGTGCGGGATTGGCGGCAAGTCGCTCACGTTGAGCTCGCCACAAGAGGGCCGCTTCATCGTCTCGGCACCCTGTGCTTTTTTGCTTTCCGGTGACTGGATCAGTCCGGATGTGCCAGACGCCGCTGCGTTTGATGAAACCTTGCATCCGTTTTCGTCGAGCCATTGCATGAACTTTCTTCGAGTAATCCGTAACGATCTGCATCCGAA
>DATGDQ010000239.1:0-2718 GCA_035310785.1 Gemmatimonadaceae bacterium
ATCGCGAAAGTAGCGCGCGTAGAGCACACTCAGATCGTCGAGCGGGATGCGATCACTCAGCGCGCGACTCGCGGTGCCCGCCTGGTAGCTCCAGTCCCAGGGCTCGATCATCGCGCTCGGAGTGCTCGAGCGCCACGCATCGAGCACGGACACGAGCCACTGCTCCATCTGCCCGGGATCGATGCGCAGCACGCGGGCTTCCTGGTCGACCGGAGAGCCGTTCACCCTCCACTGTGCGGCACTCAGCGTGACGAGTCGTCGGTATGAGCTGTGTGCTGCGTCGTCACCATTCACGCTGCGCCAGATCGTATCGAGAGAAAGAAAGAGTCGATGCCGCTGCTCGCGATCGTCCATTCGGGACAGCATTTCCAGAGCCGTCAACCGGTCGAGCGTCGTTCCCTCGAACTGCACGCTCTGCACCGCACGCGTGTAGCACGCATACGTGCGCGCGCGAAGGCGCTCGTACGCGGAATCGCCCTGCGCGATGGCCGCGGGATCGTAGTCGCAGGGCGGTGCGGCGTCCGAGTCGCGGGCGTCAGCGGCGCCGACGTCCGGCCGCAGGTCGCCGCCGAGCGCCGCGCGCATGGCGCCGAGCGCACGTCGGTCTTCGGGCGAGAGCATCGCGGAATCCTGCGACGCGAGCGCGTTCGCGAGCGGCGTCCGGATGCTCGCGTATTGCCGTCGCAGCTCTACCTGCGACGTGCCGTCCGTATCCGAGGTGACACCACGCGCCCGCGTCACGCCGACCCGGTCCCGTATGTGCCGCAGCGCCTGAAACATCGACTCCGCCGGCGCGAGCGCCTGGCTCGCGCGAGGGGAAGAACGCACACCAGACCGATGACACGCCCCGAACGAAGCGAGCAGCAGCAGGGAGAGGCGATACGATCGACGGAACATGAGCTCCTGAACAGGAATCGGAAAACGCGCCGCAAACATGACCGCGTACCGTCGCGTGCGCCACCATCTCGGTCGTGCGCAGCGCATTTCCGTTGTATGATGCGTTCATGACCGAACGACTCTACTACACCGATGCATATCTGCGCAGCTTCGATGCGCGCATCGTGGACCGTGCGAGCGACGGCCGCACGGTCTATCTCGACCGGACGGCATTCTATCCCACATCGGGCGGGCAGCCTTTCGACACCGGCACTCTCGCCGGCATCGCGGTCACCGATGTCGTCGATGAGGGCGATCGGATTGCGCACGTGCTCGCGTCACCGGCGTCCACCATCGAGACTGTCCACGGCGAGATCGACTGGACGCGGCGCTTCGACCACATGCAGCAGCACACCGGGCAGCATCTCCTCTCCGCGATCTTCGCCGATACCTACAAGCTCGAGACGGTGAGCGTCCACTTCGGCGCCGAATCCTCCACCCTCGATCTGGATACCGAGTCGCTCGCGCAGAACACGCTGCTCGCGGCCGAGCGCCTCGCGAACATCGCCGTCGCCGAGCCGCGAGCGGTCACGGTCTCGTTCGAGGACGCCGCGACGGCAACCGGCCTTCGCAAGCCGCCTCCCCGAGAGGGCGAGCTGCGCGTGGTCAGCATCGATGCGCTCGACCGAAGCGCGTGCGGCGGTACGCACGTTCGCTCCACCGCGGAGATCGGAGCGATTCTGCTGCGGCGCACGGAGCGCGTACGCAAGGCGACGCGCGTCGAGTTCATCTGCGGACTTCGCGCCGTTCGCGCCGCGCGCACCGATTACGAGCTCATCTCGGCGCTCGCTCTTTCGCTGGGCGTCGCACCCGTGGAGCTCATCGCGAAGACGCAGTCGCAGGGCGAAGAGCTCCGTGCCGCGCAGGCCGCGCGACGCGAAGCCGCATCGCAGCTGGATGGCTATCGGGCGCGCGAGCTCTACGACGCCACGCCGCCGGACATGGCCGGGCATCGCCGCGTCGTCGTGCATCGCGATGCCGGCTCCGTAGACGAGCTCCGCTCGCTCGCCCAGGCGGTGGTGGGGATCGGGCATGCGAGATTCATCGGCACTCTCGAGACGCCGCCCACGATCGTGTTCGCGACGTCGAACAGTCCTGGCGGGGTGGATGCGGGCGCCGTGCTCAAGACACAGCTCGCACATCACGGGGGGCGCGGCGGCGGAAACGCGCGCATCGCGCAGGGCACAGTGCCCACGCGCGAAGCACTCGACGCCGTAGTCGCCGCACTCTAGAGAGCGACGGCTGCGCCCGCAGGGTGGCGCCGGGCCTCGCCCCGGGTCATTTTCGACACACTCCCATACAGAGGATCCACCTTTCCATGCACGTGCCTGTCGCTCGCATCGTGTCCGGCGTCGCCGCCGCCGCTCTCCTCATCGCCGCCAGCCCCGCAGCACGGCCCACACTGCTCGGATTCTCCGACGCGTCCAGCAAGACGGAGCGCGAGTGGGAGGAGAGGTTCAAGGCGATCCCGCAGCCGGCCAACATGCGCGCGGCGATGCAGCGACTGACCGCGCATCCGCACCATGTGGGCTCGCCCTACGACAGGGACAACGCCGAATGGATCCTCGCACAGTTCAAGAGCTACGGGCTCGATGCGCACATCGAGTCGTTCGATGTGCTCTTTCCCACGCCCCTCGAGCGCGCGGTGGAGCTCGTGGCGCCCACGCACTTCGTCGCCAGACTGCAGGAGCCCGCACTACCGCAGGATCCGACTTCGAATCAGAAGGCGGAGGCGCTCCCGACCTACAACGCGTACTCGATCGATGGTGATGTCACCGGGCC
>DATGDQ010000240.1:0-3709 GCA_035310785.1 Gemmatimonadaceae bacterium
GGCGTGGCGGGCTGGAGTCGCGCGGTGAGCTGGACCGGCAGCACATTCCCGCACGGCCCTTTCCGCGTGACCATCACGTCGTTCGCGATCCAGGTGAGATACCCAGGCTTCTCGACGCGGACGGTGAACGTGCCGAGCAGAGTGCCGCCCTCGAGCGTGAGGGAGTCGACGTGGAACAGCGTGTCATCGACGCCGGCACCCACGAGCGTACCAATCGCATTGTCGGCGGCGGCCTTGCCGGTGACCGAGTCGCGGACGGTGACCACGACGGACCTGGGCGCCGGAGCGGTGCATTTCCCGGTCAGGATCTCGGTGCTGCAGCTGCTGGCGATGAGGAGCAGTGCGACGAGACTGCCGGTAGCCGCAACGCACTTCGAGCTTCTGTGCGACAGGGAAAGTGACATGAGCACTTTCTCCCAATTGAGTGTGACCCACCGTGTGAGCCCTACTATACACCTCTGCAATGAGCGAGAGGTCCGCGCGCACTAGAGCTTGGTCGGCGGACTCGGACCGACAAAAGGGGAAAGTCGATTGACCAGCGGCGCACGAGGGCTGCGTCGAGTCGCTGAGGCGAACGGAGCCTTTCGCTCCGCCGCGTCGAGCTGCCGAGAGCTAGAATCGTCTCGTCGGCACTACTGAGTTTCGCGGTGTCGTCGCGATTGCCGAGGTGGGGTCGATTCGATGCCCTGGACAGACGTCGCAGGCAACGAGAGAGATCTACACATTGAACCGAAACAGCATCACATCCCCGTCCGCCACCACGTACTCCTTCCCCTCGCTGCGCACCACGCCCTTCTCCTTCCCGCCCTTCCACCCTCCTGTACTCACGAACTCGCCGTAGGCCACCGTCTCCGCGCGAATGAAGCCGCGCTCGAAGTCGGTGTGGATCACGCCCGCCGCCTTGGGCGCCGTGTCGCCCGCGTGGATCGTCCACGCGCGCACTTCCTGCTCACCCGCGGTGAAGTACGTGCGCAGTCCGAGCAGCTCGTAGCCCGCGCGAATGAGGCGATCGAGCCCCGCGCTCGTGAGACCGAGCGACTCGAGAAAGTCGCCGCGCTCCTCGGGCGGCAGCTCGGCGAGCTCCGCCTCGATCTTCGCGGAGAAGGGCACCACCTGTGCGCGCTCGCCGCTCTTCTTCACCGCCTCGCGCAACGCCCTGAGCGGCGCGCCCTCTTCGCCCGTGAGCTCGATGTCGCTCACGTTCGCCGCGTAGAGCACGGGCTTTGCCGTGAGCAGCGCCAGCGGCGCGAGCGCGGCGCGCTGCTCCTCGCTCAGCTTGGCTTCCCACAGCCCGCGTCCCTCACTCAAGGAGGCGTACGCCGCCTCGATTGCTGGCAGCTCCGCGAGCGCCTCCTTGTCGTGCGACTTGGCCGAGCGACGGACCTTGTCGAGCCGCTTCTCCACCGTCGCGAGATCTGCCAGTGCGAGCTCGATCTCGATCACCTCGCGGTCGCGCACAGGGTCGATCGCGCCCATGACGTGCAGCACGTCGGGATCCTCGAAGCAGCGCACCACGTGCACGATCGCATCGGTCTCGCGGATGTTGGCGAGGAACTTGTTGCCGAGCCCTTCGCCGCTCGCCGCCCCCTTCACGAGCCCCGCGATGTCGACGAACTCCACCACCGCGGGCACGACGCGCTTGGGATTCACGATCCTCGCGAGTCCCGCGAGTCGATTGTCCGGCACCTCGACGATGCCGACGTTCGGCTCGACCGTGCAGAAAGGATAGTTCGCCGCCTCCGCCTTCGCGCTCGTGAGCGCGTTGAAGAGCGTCGACTTTCCCACGTTCGGCAGACCTACGATTCCCAGCTTCAGCATTAGTTTCCGTTGTGCGCGTTCGTGTTGTGCGCGTTCATTGCCTTCACGATGCCATCGTGAACCCAGAGCTCGGCGGCATCCGTCAATCGTGGCATGAGCGCGAGCACCTCTTCGCGCTCCGCCTTCCCGAATGGGCTCAGCACATAATCGGCGAGATCGCCGATCTGTCGCTGGGGGTCCACAGGCTGAATCCCGATGCGGAGGCGAGCGTAGTCGCGGTGCCCCACGTGGTGCTCGACGCTCTTGAGCCCGTTGTGTCCGCCCGGGCTCCCCTGCGCGCGTAGCCGGTACCTGCCGACCGGCAGCGCGACATCGTCGACGATCACGAGCAGATCTGATTTCGGCGACCAGAAGGGACGCTTGAGGTACGTCGCGAGCACGCTGCCGCTCAGGTTCATGAACGTCTGCGGCTTCACGAGTCGCACCTTCGCAGTGCCGACCAGCCCACTCGCCACGAGCGCCTGTCCCTCGGCCTTCCAGGCGCCGAGATGCCAAACGTCGGCGAGGTGATCGAGAACCCACCAGCCGACGTTGTGCCGCGTGCGCTCGTATTGTTTGCCCGGATTTCCGAGCCCGAGAATGACCTTCATCGTCGTACTCGATGGTCAGTGAGATACGGTGCGCCGCACGTGCGCAGCGCACCGTACGACACCGACCTACTTCTTCGGAGGCTCCGCCTCTTCCTCTTCCTTCTTCGCGCGGATCACTTCCGGCTCGGCCGTCGCTTCCTCCGTCTCGGCCGCCGGCGCAACCTCCACCTCGGCGCGCGGTGGTGCGACGACACAGATCGTCTCGCCCTCGTTCTCGAGCACCTCGACGCCCGGCGGCAACGTGAGGTCGCGCACGTGGATCGACTGGTGCAGATCGAGATTCGACACGTCGACATCGATGTGGTTCGGAATGTTCGACGGGTCGACCTCCACGTTGATCGTGCGGAGCACCTGATCGAGCATGCCGCCCGAGAGGCGCACGCCCACCGGCGTGCCCACCAGCACGAGCGGGATGTCGACGGTCACCAGCTCGCCGGCCACCAGCTCCTGGAAATCGATGTGCAGGATCTCACGCTTGAACGGGTGCCGCTGGATGTCGCGGATCAGGGTGCGGGCAGAGCCGCCGTCGATGCGCAGCTCGAACACCGTGGTATCCGCGCTCACGCGATCGAGCATCTTCTGGAGATCGCGCGCATCGAGCGCGAGGGACTGCGGCTCACGCTTGTGACCGTACACCACACCAGGAACCTGCTTCGCGGCGCGCAGCTTACGCGCGGCGCCCTTGCCGGTGTCGGTGCGTGGATGCGCTATCAGGACTTCGGTTGCCATATCGATTCTCTCGGGAGCGTAATTGACAGTTGAACGAACCGGGTGCGGATCTCGAGCCGCACCCCTTCTTTGCCGCCTCTACTCGAACTGATTCTGTTACTCGAACAGCGAGCTGACCGACTCGTCGCTGTGCGTATACCGGATCGCCTTCGCCAGCAGCTCTCCAACCGACAGGATCGTCAGCTGCGGAAAGCGATGTCCTTCCGGAATTGCGACGGTGTCCGTCACCGTCACTTCCTTGATCGGTGCATTGCGCAGCCGCTCCGCCGCCGGTCCCGACAGCAGCGCGTGCGTCGCGCACACGTAGATGTCCTTCGCGCCCAGCCCCTTCAATGCTCGCGCTGCCTCGCTGACCGTTCCCGCCGTGTCGATCATGTCGTCGGGGATGAGGCAATCGCGACCTTCGACTTCACCAACGACGTTCAACACTTCGGCGACGTTCGGCTGTGGGCGCCGCTTGTCAATGATCGCGAACGTTCCGTTCAAACGCTTCGCGAACCCTCGCGCCATCTTCGCCGACCCGACGTCCGGCGCCACGACGACGAGATCCTTGAGCTGCTTCTTGCGGTAGT
>DATGDQ010000241.1:0-2439 GCA_035310785.1 Gemmatimonadaceae bacterium
GCGCGGCCGGGTCGATCGGCAGCGTGGCGGGGCGAGTGGTTCCCGACTAGGCGCCGAACGAGAATTTTCCTTCACGATCGGCGCTCCCCATGAGCCGGCGCGCGCGGCTGCGCCTGCTCCACGACCTCCTTCCCGCCGGACCCCCTCGTAGCATTTTGCGTAGGAGCGCGTACATTCGCACCTCACCTTGCGTGCGAGGCGCAATCGATGGTGCCCGATACCGAAGGTGCGATCCCGACGGATCAGTCGTCGCCATTCTTCGGAGAGCTGACCAGGAACGTCGCTCCCCCGACGCGCGTCGGCACCTACCGAATCGTGCGCGTACTCGGCCAGGGCGGCATGGGCACCGTCTATCTGGCCGAGCAGGACGAGCCGGTTCGGCGACAGGTGGCGATCAAGGTGCTGCGCGGCGGCGGCAATTCGAGCGAGGTAGTCGCTCGCTTTCGATCGGAGCAGCAGACGCTCGCGATGATGGACCATCCCAACATCACGCACGTCTACGACGCGGGCACCACGGACGCGGGGCTCGCCTACATCGTGATGGAGTACGTGGTCGGCGACACGATCACTGCGTACGCAGCCGACCATCGGCTCACGATACCCGAGCGCATTCGCCTCTTCGTGCAGGTCTGCCGCGCCGTCCAGCACGCGCACCAGAAAGGGATCATTCACCGCGACATCAAGCCGTCGAACGTCGTCGTCACCGAGACGGATGGCGCGCCGCTGTGCAAGGTCATCGACTTCGGCATCGCGAAGGCGATTGCGCCGACGGCCGACAGCGCACGTCTCACGGCCACCGGGATCGCACTCGGAACTCCGGCCTACATGAGTCCCGAACAGTTCCTCTCGGACGGCATGGACGTGGACACCCGGGCCGACATCTACGCTCTCGGTGCAATGCTTTACGAGCTGGTGGCAGGCGTCCTGCCGTTCGACCCGGCGAAGTATTCGGGCTGGGCCGCGCTGCTCGCGCAGCGCGTGTCCAACGATCCGCCTCGGCCGAGCGCGCAGTTTGCATCGCTTCCGGCCGAGCGCCGTGCGCTGGTCGCGCAGGAGCGACATACGGATGAGGCCACGGTGCGCAGCACACTCGCCGGCGATCTCGACTCCGTCATTCTTCACGCGCTCGAGCGCGATCGCGAACGGCGCTACGCGACCGCGAACGCGTTCGCGCTCGATCTGGACGCCTTCCTGGTAGACAAGCCGGTCTCCGCACACACCGCGAGCATCCCCTATCGAGCCGGCAAGTTCGTGCGACGGCACCGTGTCAGCGTGACATTCGCCGCCTTGGCGCTCGTGCTCCTGGTCGTATCGGCGATTGGAGCCGCGATTCAGGCACGGCGAGT
Organism: Gemmatimonadaceae bacterium; assembly: GCA_035310785.1. Classification (GTDB taxonomy): domain Bacteria; phylum Gemmatimonadota; class Gemmatimonadetes; order Gemmatimonadales; family Gemmatimonadaceae; genus FEN-1250. The sequence goes on from DATGDQ010000241.1 coordinate 1,347, forward strand.
CGCTCGCGCGCGAGCAGTCGCAGTCGCGCGAGAGGGACAGGCCGAGGAGCTCATCAGCTTCATGCTCGGAGATCTTCGCGACAAGCTCACGACGCTGGGCAGGCTCGACGTGCTCGACGCGGTGGGCGATCGCGCGCTGGCGTACTTCGCCGCGGTTCCCGCGTCGCAGCTCAGCAGCGAGGAGCTGCACCGACGCGCCGAGGCGCTTCAGCAGCTGGGCGAGGTCCGCATGTCGCAGGGAAAGCTCGCGCCTGCCGCAGACCTGATGCGCCAGTCGATCGAGATCGCGGCGGGACTCGCCGCCAGAGACTCACTCAACGGCCGATGGCAGATCGGCCTCGCGCACAGCCAGTTCTGGGCCGGCAACGTCGACTGGGAGCTCGGCAACGTCGACTCGGCACTCATGCACTTTCTGCCCTTCGTCACGATCAGCAAGCGACTCATCGCGCACTATCCGGACAGCCTCGGATATCGCGAAGAGCTCGCGTACGCGCTCAACAACATCGGATTCGCGAAGCAGGCGAAGGGCGATGTCGCGGGAGCCGTCGAATGGTTTCGCCAGAGCCGCGCCATCAATCAGGTGCTGGTCAATCTGCGTCCGGACAGCCTGCCCTGGCAGGTGAGTCTCGCGGCCGAATACAACGCGGAGGCGGTGGCCCAACGAAAGCTGGGCGATCTCTCCGGAGCGCTCGCGAATCACGACACGGAGCTCGCGATGAGGGAAGCACTGTTGGCGCACGACACGACCGATCGCGAGCGTCAGCACTATGTGGCCATCGCGCACGCCTATCGTGGCGAGCTGCGCGTGCTGATGGGCGACATCCCGGGCGCGATCGCGGATGCAGAGACGGCGCATGGCATGTACGCCTCGCTCGTGGCGCACGACACCAGCGATGCCGTGATGCAGTGGAGCCTCGCGAAGAGCGATCGCCAGGTCGCGCAGGCCTTGCTCGAGCGCGGCGACGCTGCGGGCGCGCTCTCGCACCTTCACACGGGAGAAGCGCGTATCGCGAGCTGGCTCGCCAAGAACCCGAATGATCCGTACATGGTCGGCGAAAGCATGCTCGCGCGAATCGCCGAATCTCGCGCCCTG
>DATGDQ010000242.1:0-2126 GCA_035310785.1 Gemmatimonadaceae bacterium
AGATCTGCCTCACTGAGATCTGATGGAGCGCTGGGCGGGGTTGGTCAGGCCGTCGATCCGGCGCGCCAGGAAGTCGCAAACCGTGGAGTTCACGAGCTGTGGGTGCTCGATCGGGGTGGTGTGAGATGCGTTCGGAATCTCCAGCAGTTCGGCCTGCGGGATCGCCGTTGCCATCGCCCGAGATCGTTCAGGTGGCGTGAAGCTGTCACGACCACCAGCTATGACCAGTGTAGGGACCATCACCCGGGGGAGGAGATCTTCTGCGCTGTGGCTGGCTGCAGAAGACAGCATTGCGACAAACAGCCGCGCATCAATACGCGCCATTCCCTCCAGGTAAGGCATGAAATCGCCCGGCTCGATAAGCTCACGGCGAATTTCGAGGCGACTGGCCACCTCGTAGGCAAGCCGCGTGGGCAGCACCGCGCGCGTGACGCGATTGATCACGCCGGGTACCCTGTGAATCCACTTCTGGATCGTCGGCAACCAGTCTTCGAGGGCATCGGAGCCGCGAAACGTTCGTAAGGGATGCGATGGAGCTCCGCATACGAGCACGAGCCCTGCGACACGCCCGACGTGGCGGCGATAGGTCTCGAGTGCGACCTGCACGCCCATCGAATGGCCGATCAACACAGCACGATCGACGAGGGTGTCGTCGAGCACGCATGCAACATCATCGGCAAGATCTTCGATGGTCACGCGCGCAGGATCGCGCGGTGGCGCTGTGCGCCCGTGCCCACGGTAATGAGGATGGACACAGTAGCGGTCACCTAGGTCGTGACGCAGGTGGCGCCAGACATAACCATCACATCCGATGCCGTCACACAGCAGCACCGGCGTCGTCTGGCCTCGCTCTCCCCACGACTCGTAAAACAGGGGACTGCCATCGCTCGGAGCGACGGCGTACCCCCACGCCGTCGACATCCTCTCGTCCTACGCGATTTCCTTCTCGTCTTCCTCGCCCGGGAACTCGTTGACGGACGGATATTTCATGATTTCCTTCCGCGCGATCTTCCAAGCTTTCTGGACGATCCACGACAGAGATCGATCCTGCCGGGTCGCTTCATCTTGGATTTCCTTGAGCATGTCTTCAGGAAAGTACAGGGACTGCTTGCGTTTATCCGAGCCGGCCATACGCGAGCTAGTTTCGAGGACCGCCTACACGGTGTCAAGACATCCGCCGGTGTAAGGTGCTGGATCTTCCAATTAAGCAAGCAATCCTGCGGTCTAGATCCTCGAGATCTCACATGCGAGATCCCCGTCTTGGGGGGCACCAGGTGCTTCGTTTGTGACCTTAGGGGTTGCCAGGCCCCCAGCTCGTTACTATTCTATCGCGCTTTTCAACAACCCTTCGGCATTGGCTGTAGATGGGGGGGTAGAAATTCCATGAGCACCACGACGGCGACGCAATCAAAGCAGCTCACCAAGAAGGAGCTGAAGAAGTTTCAGGAACTCCTCGAAGAGAAGCGGAAGGCGGTCCTCGATCGCGCGCGCCAGATGTTGTCGGTCGAGAACATGGCGCTCGATACCAACGACCTTCCGGATGAGATGGACCTCGCCTCGAGCGAGTACCTCCAGTCCTTCGAATTTCGGCTGCGTGGCCGCGAGAAGAGCTTGCTCTCCAAGCTCGATCTCGCGCTCAAGAAGATCACCGACGGCACGTTCGGCATCTGTGAAATTTGCGAGGAGCCGATCGGTAAGAAGCGTCTGGAGGCCCGTCCAGAAACGACGCTCTGTATCAAGTGCAAGGAAGATCAGGAGCGCGAAGAGCGCACGATGGGCTGATGGGCTGACAGAATCACCCTGAGGAGAGGGTTCCTCATGAGGACCTCTGATACCGTCGGCACATGGCAGATGAGGATCGCAGGAAATTCCTGAGGGTCGCCACGTGCGCGATCGGGGGTGGGGTCGGCCTGGTGGTCGCTGGTCCGGCGCTGACCTTGCTTGCTGAGCCGGCGACCAAGATGACCGTCGCGACACCCACGGCGCCGCTCGATCTGGGACTCGCCGAACAATTTCGCGTTGGTGCAGAACCACGCAAGGTCGACGTCATCGCGCCGGTCGTGAAGGATGCATGGCTGGCGGCCAGGAACGTGATGCTCGGCGCCGCGTGGATCCAGCGCACCGCA
>DATGDQ010000243.1:0-5840 GCA_035310785.1 Gemmatimonadaceae bacterium
AAGCAGAGAATCGGCCCGTGCGTGCCGCCGCCCTTCAGCTTGCGCACCGCGAGATACTCGAGAATGCGCTCCTTGGCCTCGCCGAGCCCATAGTGACGCACATCGAGCGAGTCCTGCACCTTCTGCAGCTCGATCTGATCGGACCCGGACCGCCTGTTCCACGGCAGCGCGATGATCCAGTCGAGATACGTGCGGAGCACCTGATACTCGCTCATCGCGGGTGAGAGCATGCGCATGCGCTCCGTCTCGCGCCGCGCCTCCTGCATCACCTTCTCGGGAAGGTTCGCCTCCTCGATCTTCCGCAGCAGCTCGACCGCCTCCTTCTCGCCCGGCTCCGTCTCTCCGAGCTCCGCCAGAATCGCCTTGAGCTGCTGACGCAGATAGAACTCGCGCTGGTGCTGCTCGATCTTGACCTCGGTCTGGCGCTTGATGTCCTCCATCACTCGAGCGCGCTGCACTTCACGCTCGAGCCGCGTCAGCACGAAGCGGATGCGCTCGCCGATGTCGAGGCGCTGAATGACCTCGTCCTTGTCGGCGATGCGGAAGTTCATGTTCGTGGCCGCGAGATCGGCGAAGCGACCCGGGTCGGACATGTTCATCTTCAGGATCGCCGGCACCTCATCCGGAATTCGATCCACCAGCTCGGCGAGCGTCTCGGCCGCGTTCACCAGGCGGGCCATCAGCTCGTCGCCGTGGATCGGATCGAGCGGCGTCTCAGGCGCCGGCCGGATGCGCGCAATGGGATACGGCTCGCGCTGCTCGACTCCCTCGATGATGATGCGCCGCAACCCCTGCAGGGTGATCTGCACGGTGTCCCCGGGCAGGTTGATCCGCTCGTGGACGCGAGCCGCCACCCCCACCCTGCCCACGAAGGCCGCGGGGTCGATCGTCTCGTCGTGATCGCCGCTGGCGACCACCAGGCCGACGATGAGGCCCGCCTCGTCGTGCGACCGGATGATCGAGAGGTTTTCGGGGGCGCCCATCTGGACCGCGATGGTGCCGAGCGGGTAGACGATCGTCGACCGCAACGCCATGAGCGGAAGGGTCGGCGGGAGCTCGGACTTGAGGATCTCTTCCTTGCGCTGTGCTCGGGCCATGGGGGTTCTGGTGGGGGCAGTTGGCTGAGGGCAGGCGTGCTCGGATTGCCCTAAATACTAATCACGCATATGTTTAAAGGCTATGTTCGATGAACTGAGCGAAAAGCTCGACGCCGTATTTGCGCGCCTGCGAGGCCGCGGAGTTCTGACGGAAGCCGACATCAAGGAAGGGATGCGCGAGGTGCGGCGCGTCCTTCTGGAGGCCGACGTCAATTTTCAGCTCACGCGCGAATTTCTGGAGCGAGTCGAGCAGAAGGCCGCCGGAGTTGCAGCGCTTCGCAGCGTGTCCCCGGGACAGCAGCTGGTCAAGATCGTCCACGACGAGCTGGCGGCCATGCTGGGCGAAAAGCGTGAGGGATTGCGCATCGGTACCGTTCCTCCCGGGATCGTGCTCATGGTCGGCTTGCAGGGCTCGGGGAAGACGACCACCGCGGCGAAATTGGCACGCAAGCTCAAGGCGGAGGGGAAGTCGCCTCGCCTCGTCGCAGCCGACGTATATCGCCCCGCCGCCATCGATCAGCTCGAGACGCTGTCGAAGCAGGTCAACGTTCCGATCTACCTGGAGCGGGACAGCACGGATGTCGTGAAGATCGCGAAGCGCGGCATCGAGGAAGCGCGTCGTGGACGCGATCGCGTCGTGATCGTCGACACGGCCGGCCGGCTGCAGATCGACGATGAGATGATGAACGAGCTGCGCCGTCTCAAGGAGGCGGTCAGGCCCGACGAGATTCTCTTCGTCGCCGACGGCATGACGGGGCAGGACGCGGTGAAGATCGCGAAGGGCTTCGATGATGCGCTCGGCATCACGGGCGTCGTGCTGACGAAGATGGATGGCGACGCGCGCGGCGGTGCGGCGCTTTCGATTTACGGGGTGACGAAGAAGCCGATCAAGTACATCGGCGTGGGAGAGAAGATCGATGCGCTCGAGGAGTTCCACCCCGAGCGCATGGCGGGGCGGATTCTCCAGATGGGAGACATCGTCTCACTGGTGGAGAAGGCGCAGGAATCGTTCGACGAGGAAGAGGCCCGCAAGCTCGAGAAGAAGGTGAAGAAGGAAGGGCTCGATCTCGAGGACTTCCTCACGAGCATGAAGCAGATGCAGAGGCTCGGCCCTCTCGAGGGCGTGCTCAAGCTGCTTCCGGGCGTGAACGCGAAGATGCTCAAGCAGGCGAATCTCGACCCGAAGCGGATGAAGCACATCGAGGCCATCGTGCTCTCGATGACGAAGGAGGAGCGGAAGAATCCCGGGATTCTGACCGGCTCGCGCCGTGCGCGCATCTCCAAGGGATGCGGACGTCCGGTGAGCGAGGTGAACCGGCTGCTGGAGCAGTTCCGCGAGATGCAGAAGATGATGAAGAAGATGGGGAAGGGCGGCGGAGGCCGGATGGGATTTCCGGGAATGCCGCCGGGGATGATGCCGCCCCGCATGGGCGGCCGCTGACGATTAGCTTTGCACGCTGCTGTTGGCACCACCCGGGTGCGCACCGGAGCTTCCGGACCGCGCGATGAGCCCGCGTTCCACGACACACTCTGCTGGGAGAGATCGAATGGTAAAGATTCGCCTTCGTCGCGTTGGACGTAAGAGACTGCCCGTCTATCGCATCGTGATCGCCGACGCCACGAGTCCGCGCGATGGCCGATTCATCGAGCTGATTGGCCAGTACAATCCGCGTGTTGCAGAGGGTGGCCTGAAAGTGGACGCGGATCGCGCGAGCTATTGGCTCAGCGTCGGTGCGCAGCCGACGGACACCGTCCGCTCGCTGCTCCGGAAAGCCGGCGTGCTGAAGGCGCGTCACGAGGCGCGTGTCGCTGCAAAGCGCAGCGGGAGCGCCGTTCCCGTGAGCGAGAACACCTCGGCGTAGCATGCCCGCGCCCGAGTGGGTCATTGTCGGGCGGTTGCGAAAATCGCATGGGCTTCGCGGAGAGATCATCGTGGAGCCGATCACAGACGCGCCGGCCGAAGTGTTTTCGGCCGGCCGCGTGCTTTTCGCGGGTGATGCCGCCGGCGATCCGCTCCCCGACCCGCCCGAGCTCACCGTTCGGGAATCCCGCCCGCACATGCACGGGTTGCTCGCGGTGCGGTTCGAGGAGATGCGTGATCGCAACGAGGCGTCGCAGTGGACCAACCGCTATCTCCTCGTTCCCGCCACGGAGCTGGAGCCCCCTTCGGAGGGGGAGGTCTACCTGCACGAGCTGGAGGGAATGCGGGTCGAGCTGGAGTCGGGTGAATACGTCGGCACGGTCACCAGCGTGTTCGAGCTGCCGCAGGGACTCGCGCTCGATGTGCAACGGGAGTCGGGCACGGTGCTCGTTCCGTTCAATGAGGTGTTCATCCACGAGATCCGGCGTGCAGCGCGAACGGTCGTGATTGCGCCACCGCCGGGACTCCTCGACTGATGCTGCGCATCTCCATCGTCACGATCTTCCCCGAATTCTTCGCCACGCCGCTCGCCCTGAGCATTCCGGCACGCGCGGCGGCAGCGGGAAGCGTGAGCTACCGCGTGGTCGACCTTCGCGACTTCACGCACGATCGTCACAGGACCGTGGACGACTATCCGTTCGGCGGCGGGGCCGGGATGGTAATGAAGCCGGAGCCGTTCTTCGAGGCGGTGGACTCGATCGGGGCGAAAGCGCCGATCGTGCTCGTGTCCGCTCGTGGACGTCCGTTCACGCAGGCGGATGCGGTGCGCTTCGCCACTGGTGCGGAGCTCACGATTCTCTGCGGGCATTACAAGGATGTCGATCAGCGAGTGGCCGATCATCTCGCGACCGAAGAGATCTCGCTCGGCGAGTTCGTGCTGAGCGGAGGGGAGACGGCGGCGCTCGCGATCGTGGACGCGACGGCACGGCTTCTCCCCGGTGCGATGTCGGACCTGGACAGCGCGCGCACCGATTCGTTCTGGGATGGGAGAGAGATCAGTGCGCCGAGTTATACGCGGCCGGCGGAGTATCGCGGGCAGCGAGTGCCGGAGGTGCTGCTGTCGGGCGACCACCGGCGCATCGCCGAGTGGCGAGCGGCGGAGGCCGAACGGCTGTCGAGGGCCCGCGCGAGGCGGGAGGAAGGGAACTAGCGCGGTCGTTCGAAGCAGATGTTTCGGATCGATCAGCGATCGCCTGAGCGCCAAGTTTTACGTGCGCGCGGTGTCGTCCGTCTACCAAAACCGAGCACGGATGGCGAAAAACGGCGGCCTTGTCTGGCCACTCAGTCAGGACTGTCGAATTGGGTTTGCAGCACGCTGGATTTGTGACGCAGATGGCGCTACCCTGGTGCCGACGTACAAACAGGCCGGGTTTCGACGATTCGAAGCTCACGCGTTCGCATTTCACTCGTGCGAGCGCGTCCGTAACTCATTGTGTTCACTTGTAGTCGCACGGTTACTGAGCCGCTGGTTTAGTGACGAGGGCAAAACCGTCGAAAGACGGTGACGCAAAGCTACGAGGCTACAGCATCGCTTCGATGCCATGCCAGTCGGGCTGTCGCGCGGACCCTTATTCCAAAGGAGTCCCACGATGAAACGCCTCCTCGCCGTTTGTGCAGGCAGCCTCTTTCTGGCCGCCTGCAACGATGCAACAGCGCCGTCTACCGAGAAATCGTCCGTTCCCACCGCCCCCGCCAATGGTCCCTCAGCGGACATCCGGCCGGGCCACTACATCGTCGTTCTCAAGTCCGGGGCAACCTCCTCCGAAGCGGTGCTGAATCGCCACGCCTTCAGCAAGGCGGTGACGCTGGATCAGCACTTCAAGACGGTCATGCATGGTTTCGCTGCGGCTGTCTCCGATGAGGACCTGGAGAGCCTGCGAAACGACCCCGATGTGGAGCACATCGAGCCGGATCGCTTCGTCCATCAGATGGGCACCGAAACCGGAATGGGCTGGGCGCTCGACCGCGTGGACCAGCACGCAATGCCACTCAATGGCGCCTTCGCCTACGGCGCGACAGGCTCCGGCGTGAACATCTATGTGGTCGATGGCGGCATTCGCTACACGCACACCGAGTTCGGGGGGCGCGCTCACTTCGCCTACGACGCACTCGGCGGCGACGGCTCCGATTGCAACGGCCACGGCACGGGTGTGGCCGGCATCGCAGGGGGCAGCGTTCACGGCGTGGCGAAGGCGGCCAACCTCTACTCCGTGCGCGTCTTCCCCTGCAGCGGCACGACCAACCTCTCGACGATCCTCGCCGGAGTCGATTGGGTCACCGCGCATCACAGGTCGCCCGCCGTCGCCAACTTGAGCCTGGGCGCCGCCGCCGCACCCATTCTCGATACCGCGGTCGAGCGCTCCATTCGCTCCGGCGTCACGTACGTGGTTGCGGGTGGAAACAACGGCGGCGATGCCTGCGCGATGTCGCCGGGGAAATTGCCGGACGTCATCACCGTTGGTGCGACCGACGCCTCCGACACGCGCGCGTCATGGTCGAATTATGGGTCGTGCATTCACATGTTCGCGCCGGGCGTCTCCGTCCCGTCGGCGGACTACTACTCGGATGTCGCGCTCGCGAGCTGGAACGGCACCTCGATGTCGGCGCCGATGGTTTCTGGTGCGGTCGCGTTGTATCTGCAGGGGCATCCAACCGCGTCGCCGTCCACCGTTCGCTCCGCGATGCTCGGCAACAGCACGACGAGCATTGTGAAGAACACTTCCGGCTCCGCAAATAGGCTGCTGTATACGTCATTCATCGGCTCGGTCACCGCCCCTACCACGACCACGGCGCCCACACCCACTCCGATCGCGTCGGTAACC
>DATGDQ010000244.1:0-5750 GCA_035310785.1 Gemmatimonadaceae bacterium
AGGCGGCGCGCGTAGCCTCCTCCTTGGCCTCGGTCAGCGCACGCGACATCATCCCGGACCGTCCGGCACTCTCGCGCGCGGTATCGACGATGCGATGTCCCGCCGCGGCCACCTGCTCCGACGCCAGCACGATGCGATCGAGCTCATCCACCCAGTCCGCGCTGGCGTCCGCGACCGACAGCACCTCGCCACGTGTGCGCTGCATGAGCGCGACCGCGCGATCGAGCGTGGCGCGAATGTCCCGCACGGCCTTGTCCATTCCCTCTGCCTCCGTCGCGCTTCGATCGGCGAGCTCACGAATCTCTCGAGCGACGACGGCGAACCCCCGCCCGTGTACCCCCGCGCGCGCAGCCTCGACCGCCGCGTTCAGTGCGAGCAATCCAGTCTGGTCGGCGAGCTCGGTGATCGTCTGTCCGAACTTCTGCACCGCCTCCGAGATGTCGCGCAGGCGGGAGACCTGATCGGCACCCTGTTGCACGACCGCGGCCGCGGCGGTGAGCTTCGCGCGCGCCTGCTCGGTCGCGCCACGCACCACGCGCGCATCCGACAGCATCTGGCTGCCGCTCTGCTGCGTGCCCTGGCCCTCGGACACCGTCGTATCCGCGATCACCTGCGCGTTGCGCGCGCCCTCCGCGCCACGAGAGAGCGTGTTCGCGAGCTCGCGCACGGTCGCGGCGAGTCGCCGCGCGGTCTCCGCGCCTTCCTGCGCCGAGGCGTGCAGCTGCTGCGTGGTCGCGGTGATCGATTCGACGTGCGACGTCATGTCCGCGGACGCCGCGACCACGGGCTGGATCAGCTTGTCGAGCGAAAGCGAGAGCGCCAGCTGCGGTGCGACGTATTCGAGCAGCGCGGCGTCGTGGATGCGATACATCTCGATGCGCGAATGACGCACCGTCCAGATCCCGACGAGCCGCTCGCCGTACATGAGCGGAAGCACGATCTGGGAGCGCCGCGAGCTCTCCTTGGGACGCTGGCTGATCGGCAACGCGAGATCGGTGATCGCGTGTCGGGCGCTGACCGCGCTGCCCACCATTCCTTCGGTGGCGGAGATGCGCATTCCCGCCGGGAAGTCCGGCGACGTGTCCACGACCACCACGAACTCGTTGTGCTCCGCGTCGAACGAGGCGATTCCCATCTGCTCCCACGGCACCAGCGAACGCGTGAGACGCTGAATGTCATCGAGGGCGAGATGGAGCTCCGGGCGCGCACTGATTGCGCTGGTGAGACGCTGCACGAGCAGAAGACTCTCCCCGACCGCGGCCTGTCGCACGAGCCAGTGCATGAGCACCGCCACGAGCGTCAGCACCAGCGCGCCGCCGACCATCGAGCGTGGCGAGGATTCGCTGTATGCGAGCCGCAGTGAGCCGAGGGCGAGAAGCGTTGCGAGCACCGCGACGGTGCCTTCCCAGCGAGCCGTGAGCCGCGCATCCACCCACGCGATCGCCGGCGAGAGCTTGAGCTGCAGATAGAAGGTGGCGTTCGCCGTCAGCAGATAGAGCGCGATCATGAAGCCGAGACGCCACGCGTTGTTCGCGGAGAAGGCGGCGAGCCCGAGCTGCCCGTTCGCGAGCCCATAGTACCAGTAGCCCGCGATGCTTCCGGCAGTGAGAAAGTGTCCGGCGTTGCTCACCGCGTTGCGAATCGGAAGCCGGCGGAAGATGGCGTCGCCCAGGATGATGCCGAGCGCCGCGACGACGGAGCCGCCGGCCCAGTCGAGCGCGATCAGTGCCGCGATGCCGGGGCCCACGGCGAAGCTCGCGAATCCCTTGCCCGGCAGCGGGATCCCGAACACGCGCGTGGACGCGCCGACGAGCAGCAGCAGTCCCGCACCGAGCCACGGGAATGGATGCGCGTAGTAGTTGAACGTGAGCCCGAGCGAGACGGCGAGTGTGCCGAACGCCACGACGCACATGCGCACGATCTCGTCGGTCATCCAGAACCGGCGCGCTGGCATTGGGCGCATGCCAGTGATCTCGAGCGGCGACGTCGTCATTGTAACTGGTGGACGCGTGGTGACTTAGCCGCGTCACGCGCCGCTCAACTCCTCAGTAGTCCACCGGCCTCAGATAGCTCTCGCCGATCGCCGTCCCCGTGAGCATGGCAACGGTGGGCAGCCGCCGCTTCCAGTGCGTCGAGTCGAGGCGCCGCCGCACCGTGTCCACCGCCTTCGCGTCGAAGCCGCGCGCCGTGACCTCCTCGGCCGAGAATCCGCTCAACAGCCAGTGCAGGATCTGATCGGCCTGATCGTACGTGACGCCAAGATCACCCTCGTCCGTCTGGCCATGTACGAGATCCGCGCTCGGCGCCTTCTCGAGAATCGACTCCGGCACGCCCAGGTGACGCGCGAGCTGGCGCACCTGGGTCTTGTAGAGATCTCCAAGCGGATTCACCGGCGGCGCATCGTCCCCGTGCCACGTGAAATAACCGAGCAGGCGCTCGGTCTTGTTGCCGGTGCCGAGCGGGAGCGCCTGGTAGCGCGCGCCGAGGTCGAACGTCGCGAGCATGCGCACGCGGGCCATGACGTTGCCGCGGCGTGTTTCGTCCGCATCGGGCTCGTTCGCGAGATATCCGTCGACCGCGGCGCTGATGTCGAGCGTCCGTGCCTCGATGCCGAGCGCGTCGACGACGAGCTGAGCGTGCTCGAGGCTTTCCGGGCTCGAGGTGCGATACGGCAGCCGCACGCCGATGATGTTCTTCGCTCCCATCGCTCGCACGGCGAGAAATGCGGTGACGGCGGAGTCGAGCCCGCCCGAGAGCGCGACGATGGCCTTCTCGTAGTTGCGCTGAGTGAGCTCGTCGCGAATGAACGTCGTGAGCCACGCCTCGGTGAGCGCGCCATCCACGGAGAGTGGCGAGGGTGCGCCGTTCTCGCGCGGGCTCACCTGCATCACCTCGATACCCGCGACTCGCGCGCTCGAGCTCGCGCGCGGCTTCTTTGCCGTCCTCCTGGCGACGGGTGCCGGGTCGTATTCGAGCGCGGCCGGCGCCTCCGCGCGGATCTGTTCCAGGTTGTCGATCAGATGCGGCATGGCGGTCTGCAGATCGGCGAGGAGGGGCATCTGGGAGCGCGCGCGCGAGAGATCGTGGAGATCGATCGGGATCGAGACGAGCGCCTCGCGCCAGAGCGGGCCGCGCACGCGGACCTCGCCGGAAGGGCCGGCGATCGTAGCGCCACCGGGGAAGGATTTTCCGCCCTCGTTCGCGACGAGATTGGTGAACGAGACGAACACGCCCTGCTCCTCGGCGATGTCACGCACGAGCCGGTCCCAGCGCGCCACACTGGCAGGCCCCGGAATCGCGTCATCGCGCGGATAGACGCCGCGCGCGGGTGCCGCCGCGGAGATGAAGATCATCGTTGCGCCGTCGAGCGCGAGCAGCGTGCCGGGCAGGGAATGCCAGGCGTCCTCGCACACGAGCATCGCGAAGCGTCCCCACGGCGTGTCGAATGCCCGGATGTCGTGCCCGCGCTCGACGAAACGCTCTTCGTCGAAGAGTCCGTAGGTGGGCAGGAAGTTCTTTCGGTGTACGTGGCGAATGAGCGGCGAGTCCCCTCCGAGCCGCACCCACAACGCGCTGTTGTAGAGGATGCTGTTCCACGACTCGTAGAAGCCGATCGCGATCTCCAGTGAGTGCGCTCCCGCGCCTGCGGCGAGATACATTCGTTGCAGGTCGTCCGCGAGTGCGCCTGCAGTGCGCGCGTGCTCTCGTACGCCCCCCTCGAGGAAGTAGCCAGTGAGTGCCGATTCGGGGAGGTGGAGCACGTCCGGCCGCGGATCGAGCGAATCGAGCTGCGCGAAGATATCGCCCAGCCTCGCCAGATTCGCTTCATATTCTCCCTTGCCGGGAGAGAACTGGAGCGCGGCAAGCTGGAGGATGTGAGGCATCGCCGAAAGATGAGTGTATAAGAGGTTGAGGGGTAGCTGTGCACGACCGGCGCCCCTGCTCCATCATGTGGCACCCTTCGTCAAACCGAGATGCATCTGCGGCACACACTCGTTTCCTTCGCGCTGGCTGCGGTGGCGATCAGCGCGCCGGTCGGCGCGCAAAGCGCCACCGAAGCGTGGCAGATCGTGCCGCAGCCTCAGTCATCGCTCGTGCTCGCGCGCGACGGGCAGCTGATCGGGGAGCTGGGTGCGCAGCTCCGCGTCAGCGTGCCGCTCCAGACGCTCCCCGCCTACGTGGGAGAGGCGTTCATCGCGGTGGAGGATCAGCGCTTCTACAAGCACGACGGCGTGGATGTGGTCGGGATGGCCGCGGCGCTCAAGGACGCGCTGCGTGGCCATGCGCGCGGCGCGAGCACGATCACGCAGCAGCTCGTCGGCAACATGCACCCCGATCTCATCGATCGCGCGGACCGCTCGATCTCGCGGAAGATTCACGAGCAGAACGCCGCGCGTGAGATGGAGCGTCACTACGACAAGCAGCAGATACTCGAGGCGTATCTCAACCAGATCCATTTCGGACACGGCTGGTACGGCATTGAGGAGGCGGCGCGCCACTACTTCGGCATCCCGGCCGCGAAGCTCTCGCTTGCCCAGGCCGCGACGCTTGCGGCATTGCCGAAGGGGCCCGCGCTCTACGATCCGGTGCGACATCCCGATCGCGCGCGCGAGCGGCGCGATCTCGTGCTCACGTTGATGGCGCAGCAGAACTACGTGTCGGCGGATGCGGCGGCCGCCGCGAAGGCGGAACCGGTGGTCACTGCGCCACCGATGGCGATTGCGGCCGCGCCGTACGTCGTGGACATCGTGCGGCGCGCGGCGGAGACCAGCGGCGTGCCCGTGATGAACGGTGGGTTTCAGATCACGACCACCATCGATGCACAGCTTCAGACGCTCGCGGCCGACGCGCTCACCTCCGGGCTTGCGCGCGCGGAGGCGCGTGTGGGGTTCAAGCATCCCCTCTTCGCGACGCGCGCGCCCGGCAGCAGCGATTATCTCCAGGGAGCAGTGGTCGCGATGGATCCTGAAGACGGCGACGTGCTCGCGTTGGTCGGCGGCCGCAGCTATGCCGATTCGCACTTCGATCGCGCGGTCTACGCGCTGCGGCAGCCGGGATCCGCATTCAAGCCCATCGTCTACGCCGCGGCGCTCGCCGACACGCTCACGGCGAGCTCGATCGTGTACGACACTGCGCTCACCATCCCGCTGGATCGCAACGGCGTCTACCGCCCGAAGAACGACGACGGGCAGTTTCTCGGCCCGATGACACTCCGCGATGCACTCACGCGCTCGCGCAACCCCGTCGCCGTGCAGCTGGGCATGGCGGAGGGAATCGACACGATCTCCGCGCTGGCACGCGCGCTCGGCATCACGACGCCGATCGCGCCCTTTCCGTCGAGCGCGATCGGCGCATCGGCCGTGCGTCCGCTCGATCTGGTGGCGGCGTATGCCGCGTTCGACAACGATGGCTCTGCGGTCGCGCCGCGCTTCATCCATCACATCGATGATGCGATGGGTCACGTGGTGTACACGGAGAAGCCCTCGGTCCGTGACTCGATTCTCGATCCGCGCGTCGCGTTCATCGTGCGCGACATGATGCGCGATGTGGTCTCGCGCGGAACTGCGACTTCGGTGCGGCGCTACGTGCCCGAGCGCATCGAGGTTGCCGGCAAGACCGGTACGACCAACAACGACACCGATGCGTGGTTCGTCGGCATGACGCCCGAAGTCGTCGCGGGTGTGTGGGTGGGCTTCGACAAGCCCGTGCCGATCGCGCCGGGCGCGGCCGGCGGCTCGCTCGCGGCACCA
>DATGDQ010000245.1:0-5760 GCA_035310785.1 Gemmatimonadaceae bacterium
CGCGCCGCCACGCTCCGTGCGCGACGCGAAGTCCCGGCACCCATCGGATCCTGATGCCAGTCCCGCTGCTCGATCTGCGCGCCCAGCACGCGCGCATACGCGAGAAGGTCGTCTCGGCGATGATGCAGGTCGTCGAGGACCAGACCTTCATCCTCGGCAAGCAGGTCGAGACCTTCGAGCAACAGATCGCAGCGCTCTCTCACACGAAACATGCGATCGGGTGCGCCAATGGCTCCGACGCGCTGCTGTTGTCGCTGCGTGCACTCGACATCGGTCCGGGGCACGAAGTCATCACCACGCCGTTCACGTTCTTCGCCACTGCGGGGATGACGCACAACTCCGGCGCCAGGCCGGTGTTCGCCGACATTGACGCCGATACGTTCAGCCTGAATCCCGAAGCTGCCGCTGCGGCGGTCACGAGTCGCACCCGGGCGGTGATTCCGGTCGATCTCTTCGGCCAGATGTCTCCCGTCGAGCGCTACCGCGTCGCCATGCCGAGCGTGCCGGTGATCGAGGATGCGGCGCAATCCATCGGGGCTCGTCGAAGCGTCGACGGCGAATGGACGATGGCGGGCGAGATGGCGGCGATCGGCACGTTCAGCTTCTTCCCCTCGAAGAATCTCGGCGGCTACGGTGACGGCGGGATGATCGTGACCCAGGACGATCATCTCGCCAAGCGCCTCCGCCGGCTTCGCACGCACGGAGCGATCAAGACGTACGTGCACGAGGAGGTGGGCTTCAACAGCCGCCTCGATACGTTGCAGGCCGCCGTGCTCTCGGCCAAGCTGCCGTTCCTCTCGGAGTGGAGTGCCGCCCGCCGCAGGCACGCCGCGTACTACGACGAGGCATTTCGCGATGTCGCGGACCTTCGCACGCCGGCCATCGACGAAGCGAACGAATCGATCTATAATCAGTACACGATTCGAACGGACCGTCGCGACGCGCTGCAGGCGCACCTGAAGGCGCAGGAGATCGGAACGGCGATCTACTATCCGATCCCGCTGCACCTGCAGGAGTGTTTCGCGTACCTCGGTTACAAGCCGGGCGCATTCCCGGAATCAGAGCGCGCTTCCAAGGAGGTTCTTTCGCTTCCCGTTTATCCCGAGCTCGCGCAGGCGCAGCAGGACATGGTCATCGAGGCGGTCCGATCATTCTTCGGCCGTTGAATCCGCGCGCAGTCGCGCTGGCGATTGCGCTCACTGTCGCGGCGCCGGTCACCACACTCGCGCAGCACGCGCTGGTCGGACTTCCTCTCTCCGATCCAGCCTACACGCAGCTCAATGGGCTGATGCGGCAGGGATGCGGCGAAGCTCGCGTGTCGCAGTTTCGCCCATTCTTCGTCGGCGACATTCGGAAATCGCTCGCGAAAGCCGCGACGGATTCGAGCTGCGTGGGGATGCTGCTCACCGCTCTGCGTGCGCGATTTCCGGAGGACACCGCGCCCGGCGACACCACGGCGCGCGGCCTCACGTTCGGAGCCGTCGGTACTCTCCAGGCGACGGGTCTCAAGAACGGCACGTTCTACCCACTGTGGGAGGACGTTCGTCCGAAACCCGAGGGAGAGCCCGCGCTCGTGGGCATTGCTCGCATACGGCTCACGTTTGACGGGGGCCCTCACCTGTTGTTCGTCTCGGAGGCGTTTGGGCAGACGGATGTCCGCAACGATCCGCACATTCGCGAGTCGCCTTTCCGAAACACCTCCGGAGTGGTCGGTTTTCAGGACGCCTACATCAGCGCCGGGGTCGGGAAGCTGGTCGTGTCGCTCGGTCGCTCACGCGAAGCGTGGCTCGATCAGGGCCAGGAGTCGCTCGTGCTCTCCGCCAACGGCCCCGCCTTCGATCGCCTGTTGCTGGCGCTGCGCTTCTACAAGTTCGAGCTGCGCGCATTCGCTGCGACGATCAACGATGTCGTGCTCGACTCCACTCGCGATGTGTTGCCCGCCGGCATCTCGCAACAGCGCTGGCATCGATTCGCGTTCGGGCACGCGATCACCTTTAGCCCCACGAAGAAGGTCGAGCTCACGCTCGGAGAGACCGCCGTCGTGCAGCGTCAGGGATTCACTGTCGATCTGGCGTATCTGAATCCGCTGATGATCTATCAGACCACGCAACACGACACGAGCCAGAGCGGAGCAGGGGACGCGAATCTCACCGGCTTCGTCGCCGCACGCGCGACCGCGGGCCGCGCGACGTTCTCCGGCGAGCTGCTCGTCGACGATATCCAGATCGACGCCAAGGACAAGGCCAACTATCCGAATCAGCTCGGCTGGAATGTCGAGGCCGCGTACGCGCTGCCGATCGTCTACGTGTCGGCGGTGGGCGTGCAGTATCGGCGCATCGACAGCTTCACGTACATCGGGCAGGTCGACTACTCGAAGGTCTATCAGAACTTCGACGCGCCGCTCGGCTCCGAGCTTGGCCCCGACGCCGACATGGTGCGGGGATACGGCGAGTACTGGGCCTCGGGGAAGTTGCGCTTCGTGGCCGGAATCGCGCGGTGGCGCCACGGTGCCTATCGCCTCACGGACCGCCCAACCATCAATCGTGTCTTCCACGCAAACGATCCGTATCCGGACACGACGGCCGACCGGCCCGACCCGCAGCGCGCGTGGATCGGAGATGTATCGGCCGAGTGGCTCGATGGAATCATCCCGATCACCGCGAAGCTCGAGGTGGCGCGCATCACGAATGTCAACAACGTGCCGACGCCGGCGAAGAATCTCGCCCGTCTTCAAGTGATCGCGAGCTACCGATTCCGCTATCCGTGATCCGGATCTGGGGGCGACGACGCTCGGCGCCCGCGTGCACTGGCCGTGGCGAGTCTGAGCTCCGCCGTATTGCCACCCCCCGTCAGCACGGCTAACTTCAACGGCTGCAGCGCTTTTCAGATTTCTTCCTCGACTTCACAAACGAATTCTGCATGCGCATTACCGTCGTCGGAACCGGCTACGTCGGCTTGGTCGTGGGTGCCTGTCTCGCGGAGACCGGCAACGACGTTCACTGCGCCGATGTCGATGTCGCCAAGATCGAAGGGCTGAAGAAGAACGTCCTGCCCATTTACGAGCCGGGTCTCGATGAGCTGGTCGAGCGCAATCAGTCGCAGGGACGGCTCGAGTTCACGACCAATGTTCCCGCGGCGATCGCGGCAGCCGAGGTGGTCTTCATTGCCGTCGGAACTCCGCCGGACGAGGATGGTTCGGCCGATCTTCGACACGTGCTCGGCGTCGCGGAGCTCGTCGGGAAGCACATGACACGCGAGGTCGTGGTCGTCACCAAGTCGACGGTGCCGGTGGGCACTGCGGAAAAGGTCGAGGCCGCCGTCTCGAAGCACGCGAAGTTCCGCTTCCATCTCTGCAGCAATCCGGAGTTCCTGAAGGAAGGCGCCGCGGTCGACGACTTTCTCAAGCCCGATCGCGTCGTGCTCGGCGTCGCCACCGACCATGCGCGCTCGGTGATGGCGGAGCTGTATGCGCCGTTCGTGCGCACCGGCAAGCCGATCATCTTCATGGACATCCCGTCGGCGGAGATGACCAAGTACGCCGCCAACGCCATGCTCGCGACGCGCATCTCGTTCATGAACGAGGTCGCGAATCTGTGCGAGCGCGTGGGCGCGGATGTGGACATGGTGCGCAAGGGGATCGGGAGCGACGATCGTATCGGCCCATCCTTCCTCTTTCCCGGTCCGGGTTACGGCGGCTCCTGCTTTCCGAAAGACGTGAAGGCGCTGCTTCGCACGTCCCAGGACTGCGGTGCCGAGATGTCGGTGCTGCACGCGGTGGAGGAGGCCAACGACCGCCAGAAGCACGTGCTGTTCCGAAAGCTGAAAGGCGTGATGGGCGACGCGATCCGCGGTTCCCGCATAGCGGTCTGGGGGCTCGCGTTCAAGCCGCAGACGGACGACATGCGTGAGTCGGCGTCGCTCACGCTCATCGACGAGCTGGTCGAGGCCGGCGCGAGCGTCGTCGCGCACGATCCCGTTGCGATGAATGAGGCGCGGCGCCGGCTCGGCGATCGGATCACCTACGGGGCGACGAACTACGACACGCTCGATGGTGCCGCCGCACTGGTGGTGGTGACCGACTGGAACGAGTACCGGCATCCGGATTTTTCGCGGATCAAGGGCGCGCTGTCTCGTCCGATCGTGATCGACGGCCGCAATCTGTACGATCCCGCCAAGATGAAGAGACTCGGGTTCACGTATCGATCGATCGGTCGCGGAGAACAATCGTGAGGGTGTTGATCACTGGCGGGGCCGGGTTCCTCGGCTCTCACCTCACGGATCGCTTCCTCGCCGACGGTCACGAGGTCGTCGGGCTCGACAACTTCATTACCGGCCATCCCGACAACATCGCGCATCTCGCGAGCGAGCAGCGTTACGAATTCGTCCAGCACAACATTTCGACGTACACGTACGTGAAGGGGAAGCTCGACGGAGTGCTTCACTTCGCGAGCCCGGCGAGTCCGATCGACTATCTCGAGCTGCCCATTCCCACGCTCAAGGTCGGCGCGCTTGGCACCCACAACGCGCTCGGACTCGCGAAGGAGAAGGGCGCGCGATTCTTCCTTGCCTCCACGAGTGAGGTGTACGGCGATCCTCTCGTGCATCCACAACCCGAGACGTATTGGGGGAACGTGAACCCCGTGGGGCCACGCGGGGTGTACGACGAGTCGAAGCGCTTCGCAGAGGCGCTCACGATGGCGTATCACCGCTATCACGGTCTCGATACGCGCATCGTGCGCATCTTCAACACGTACGGCCCGCGGATGCGCCCCCGCGATGGGCGCGTGGTTTCCAATTTCATCGTGCAGGCACTGCGCAACGAGCCGATCACGATCTATGGAAACGGTACGCAGACGCGAAGCTTCTGCTACGTCTCCGACGAGGTGGAGGGGATCTACCGCCTGTTCATGAAGGGCGACAGCGATCCCACGAACATCGGCAATCCGGATGAGTACACGGTGCGCCAGCTCGCGGAAATGGTCCGCGAGCTCACGAAGACCACCGCGCCGCTCGTCGAGCGCCCCCTCCCCGAGGACGATCCCAAGATCCGCAAACCCGACATCACGCGCGCGCGCGCGATGCTCGGATGGGACGCGAAGGTCGGCATTCGCGAGGGTCTGCAGAAGACGATCGACTACTTCGCGAGTCTTCCCGCGGATCGGATGAAGGCACGTGCCTGAGCGGGTACCCGAGAAGGTCGTCGTCACCGGCGCCGCCGGCTTCATCGGATCTCACGTAGTCGAGGCCCTTCTCGCGCGCGGCGACATCGTGGTGGGAATCGACAACTTCGATACGTTCTACGATCCGGATCTGAAGCGCGCGAATCTGGCCGAGGCCATGCTGCACCCGTCATTCGAGCTCGTGGAGGCGGATGTGCGCGACGCGGCGGCGATGCGGCGCGTGATCGATGCGTTTCATCCCGACGCCATCGTGCATCTGGCCGCGCGAGCTGGCGTGCGTCCCTCGATTCAGGATCCGGCGCTCTACGCTGCGGTGAACGTCCTCGGTACCACCGTAGTGCTCGAAGCCGCTCGCGCCGGGAAAGTCGCGCGACTGATCATCGCCTCGAGCTCGAGCGTCTATGGCAACGATGCGACGCCGCCCTTCCGCGAAGACGAGACCGCGATCCGGCCGATCAGCCCCTACGCGGCAACGAAGCGCGCAGCGGAGCTCATGTGCGAGACCTTCGCCGGGCTGTGCGACTGGATGCGCATCATCTCGCTTCGCTTCTTCACCGTTTATGGGCCGCGCCAGCGCCCG
>DATGDQ010000246.1:0-2522 GCA_035310785.1 Gemmatimonadaceae bacterium
CGGGCATGGCCGCGGATGCGAAGGGCTGGAAGGGGACCTCGAGCCACAGCGCCACGACGAAGCAGTGCTACGCCGGCTTCGGCAGTCAGGCCGCTGCGACGACCCTCGACGGTATCATCACCTGCGATCCGTGATCTGACGCGTCGCTCCGACGCCAACGACACATGCGAACGCCCCGCGCCGGCCTGGCGCGGGGCGTTCGTGTTGCTGGCGACGATGTGCGCTGCACGCTGACTCAGGCAGTGCGCACTCCTTCTTCCGTGCGAATGGGCGAAACGACGGCAGCTGCATCCACCGCGCGCCGGTGCGGCGTCTCTCGTCTCGCCTCTGCCCGCGCGTGGAACAGTCGGTTGAGCGCGGACAGATACGCTTCGGCTGCAGCGACCACGATGTCGACGTGCACGCCGTTGCCGCTATAGACCGGGAATCGCTCGTTGCGCTCGGCGTCGGCGATCTGCACATCGGGCGCCTCGGTGGAGTGCAGCGATTCCTGTGCTCGACGTTCTCGCACTCGCATTGTGACCTCGCCCACCGCGCTGATTCCCTCGGTCACTGCCGTCACGTCGAACTCCACCAGCTCGCCCGGGTCTCCAACGATGCGATTGATCGCGGCGCATACGGCGTCCACGGGTCCCGTTCCCTGCGCCGACTCCGTGCGCACCTCCGCGTCCGGTCCGACCAGACGTACGGTGGCCGTTGGAATGAGCTCGGTGCCGCATGACACCTGCACGTGGCGGAGCACGAAGAGTGGCGGCGGGCGGCGGACCTCGCCGACGACGAGCGCCTCGAGATCGCGCTCCTCGACGAGCTTCTTGCGATCCGCAATGTCCTTGAAGCGCGCGAACACGTGCCGGAACTCGTCGTCCGTGAGCTCGTATCCCATCGACGTCAGTCGGGCACGCAACGCGTGACGCCCCGAGTGCTTGCCGAGTACGAGCGCGTTGCCATCCAGGCCTACGGTCTCGGCGCGCATGATCTCGTACGTCATCGGATTCTTGAGCACACCGTCCTGATGAATGCCCGCCTCGTGAGCGAACGCGTTGGCCCCCACGATCGACTTGTTGGGCGGCACCGGCACTCCGATGATCGCGGCGACCAGACGCGACGTGCGCGCGAGCTGGCGAGTCTGGATGTTGGTGTCGATGCCGAAGTGCTGGCCCCGCGTGCGCAGCGCCATCACGATCTCCTCGAGCGCCGCGTTCCCGGCCCGCTCGCCGATACCATTGATCGTGCACTCCACCTGCCGCGCTCCCGCGCGCACGCCCGCGAGCGAGTTCGCGACGGCGAGACCCAGGTCGTCGTGACAGTGGGTCGAAAGTACGACATCCCGCGCGCCCGGCACGCGCTCGCGAATGCCGGCGATCATCGCGCCGTACTCGTCCGGCATGGTGTAGCCGACGGTGTCCGGAATGTTGAGCGTCGTCGCGCCCGATTCGATCGCCGCCGCGAGCACCTCGTGCAGGAACACGGGATCGCTGCGCCCCGCGTCCTCGGGCGAGAACTCGACATCGGCGCACCGCTCGCGCGCGAACGCCACCATCGTGCGCACGGCCTCGAGCACCTGCGGCCGCGTCATCCGAAGCTTGTACGTAAGGTGGATGTCCGATGTCGCGAGAAAGGTGTGGATGCGCGGCCGAGCCGCCGTCTCGATCGCGCGCCAGCAGATGTCGATGTCCTCGCGATTCGCGCGCGCGAGCCCGCAGATCACCGGACCACCCGCGGTTCCGATCTCGCTCGCTATCGCCTGCACTGCCTCGAAGTCGCCCCGCGACGCCGCCGGAAAGCCTGCCTCGATGATGTCGACCTGCAGCCGTGCGAGCTGCCGCGCGATTGCGAGCTTCTCGTCTCGCGACATCGTGCAGCCCGGCGACTGCTCCCCATCGCGCAGCGTCGTGTCGAACACACGAACGGCCGCGTCCATGCTCAGGCCCCTCCCTGCCCCGGAACGCGCTCGCGCGGGTCCACGAACGGCATCTTGCGCCGCAGCTCTCGGCCCACCGTCTCGATGGGATGCTGCGTGTCCTTGAGCCGAAACTTCGAGAACTGCGGACGCCCATTCTTGTTCTCGTCGATCCAGCTCTTCGCGAAGCTGCCGTTGCGCACCTCTTCGAGCAGCTCACGCATGGTCGCGCGCGTCGCGTCCGTCACGAGGCGTGGGCCGGCCACGTAATCCCCGTACTCGGCCGTATCCGAGACGGAGTAGCGCATGTAGTTCAGCCCACCCTGGTAAAAGAGATCCACGATCAGCTTGAGCTCGTGCATGCACTCGAAGTACGCGAGCTCGGGCTGATATCCCGCGTCGACCAGGGTCTCGAAGCCCGCCTTCACGAGCGCGGACACGCCGCCGCAGAGCACCGCCTGCTCGCCGAACAGATCCGTTTCGGTCTCCTCGGCGAACGTCGTGAGCAGAACTCCCGCGCGCGTGCACCCGATGCCTTTCGCGTACGCCAGCGCATCCGCCAGGGCGTGACCCGAGGCATCCGCGTGCACCGCGACGAGCGCCGGTACGCCGCCGCCGTGCT
>DATGDQ010000247.1:0-2838 GCA_035310785.1 Gemmatimonadaceae bacterium
GTACTCGATGTTCCATGTAGCGATTCCGCGCTCCTTGAAGGCGTCTGCCATCGGTGCCAGGTCTCGCGTGTTTGCGTACGCCGCCTTGAAGCAGCCTCCATGAATGAGGACGGCTACCGGATGCGGCCCGGATCCGGCTGGAATTCGCAGCTCACCGTATTGGCTCGAGTCCTTGCCGTACGCCAGACGCTCGTCCGGCGGGTGGCTAGGAAGTGATTGCAGGTCCTGTGGAGTCATCAAATGAAAGGCGCTCGCCTTCGAATCCTGCGGCGGACGCGGTTCCCTTTTGCATGCAAGTGCCTGCACGTTCAGCAGAGTCACTGCGATCAGCCAGCCAGCATTGGACCTTCGCATCATCTATCCTCCGTGTTCTCGCCGGGCAGCTCATCGGCGAGCATTTGCCTGCAAATGTATGGCCCGCAATCTGCTAATGAGTGTCCGCGATGACTGATTCGATGGACGATCGTGCGCGCGAATGGGACCGCGAGCGAGCCGCGTTGCTCGATCGGCCGATCTCGAGTCTCGGACTCACGCTCAAGGGCACGATTCTGGAGCGGTTGTCGGAGCGCCTGTACGCCGAGCTTTTCGATCGCGGCCTGGTGTTTCGCCCGCCGATCTATCTCAGCGACGAGTGGGGATGCCCGGATGGCATCGCGCGCATCGGCGTGCCCTTCTATCTCGCCGATGAGCGGCTGCGTCGCATTGAAGAGGATTTGACAGGCGAGGTCGAGGACGAAACGGAATCGATGCGCTACCTGCGACACGAGGCCGGCCACGCCTTCAACTACGCCTATCGGCTGTACGACCGACCCGATTGGCCCACCACATTCGGCTCGTTCGCCGAGCCGTATCGCGACAACTACTTCCCGGACCCGTTCTCGACGTCATACGTCCGCCACGTGTTGGGCTGGTATGCCCAGAAGCATCCGGACGAGGACTTCGCCGAAACGTTCGCCGTGTGGTTGACGCCGAACATCAATTGGCGAGCGGCGTACCAGGGATGGGGCGCGCTCGAAAAGCTTCGGTACGTCGACCGCGTCATGACCGAGGTCGGCTCGACCATTCCCAACATCCCCGATGCCGGCGAAGACGATGCCGACGTCGGTGACCTGCATCATACTCTCGCCGAGCACTACCACCCACTCGGCGACGCACTGCCGATGCCTCACCCGGGACAATTCGATGATGATCTTCTGCGAATCCTGCCGGATGTCTCGTCGCCCGACGCTCCCGCGGCGGGAGCCGCATTCTTGCGCGCGCACCGGCGCCAGCTCGTCGGCCGCGTCGCGCACTGGAGCGGCGAGAGCACGGCAACCGTGCGTGCGCTCGTCAACCGGCTCGCCG
Source organism: Gemmatimonadaceae bacterium (assembly GCA_035310785.1). Taxonomy (GTDB): domain Bacteria; phylum Gemmatimonadota; class Gemmatimonadetes; order Gemmatimonadales; family Gemmatimonadaceae; genus FEN-1250. The sequence goes on from DATGDQ010000247.1 coordinate 1,345, forward strand.
ATCGCGCCGAGGAGCTGCGCCTCGCCTCTCCAACCGACGCCGCCGGCGCGTTGATCGCGCTCACGGCATTCATCATGGGAGTCATCATGCACTGGCGCATCGAACGATGAAGATCGTCATCCTGCATTCGGAAGACGCGCTCGGGCCGCCGGAAGATCCCGTGCTCGCACAGATCGCCGGCGTACTGAAGCGTTCCGGCCACGAGACGAGCCTCCAGGTCGTGCTCTCCGATGTTGTCGCGCTCGCGACGGCGCTGCGCGCAGCGGAGCCGGCGCTGGTCGTGAACCTCGCCGAAGCGTTCGACGGAAAGAGTGCGCTCGAGTCGAACGTCGCCGCGCTTCTGAATCTCCTCGATCTGCGCTACACCGGGTCGAGTCCCGCGGCGCTGATGCTCGCGGGCGACAAGGCGCTGAGCAAGAAGGTGCTCTCGTTTCACGGGGTGAAATCCCCGCAGTTCGCGACCGTGCATCGCGGCGATGTGGAGTGGGCCGGCGATCTCGCATTCCCGCTCATCGTCAAGCCTCCACAGGAGGATGCATCGATCGGGATCACGCACGCCTCCGTCGTCCACAACGTGCAGGAGCTGCTCGAGCAAATGGGCGAGGTGCAAGGCCGTTTTCATCAACCGCCGCTCGTCGAGCAGTTCATCGACGGACGCGAGTTCTACGTCGGCGTGATCGGCAATGCCGATGCGCGCGCGCTGCCCCCGCTGGAAATGGATTTCACCGGATTCCCGACCGATCGGCCGCGCATTGCGAGTTGGGCCGCCAAGTGGGGGGAAGAGGGTGAGGGGGACGGTGCCGAGTACGCGGGCACGCGCACGATCGTGCCGAACGATCTGTCGCCCGAGCTCGACGAGAAGCTGCGACAGACTGCGCTCGACGCGTTTCACGCGCTCCGCTTGCGAGACTACGGACGCGTCGACATGCGTGTGACTGCGGAGGGCGAGGCGTACGTGATCGAGGTCAATCCGAACTGCTACCTCGAGGAGTCCGGCGAGTTCGCTCGCGCCGCTGCGCTCGACGGCATGAACTACGACGCACTCATCAACAGGCTGATCGAGTTGGCGTCGGCGCGATATGCGCGATGAGCATCGCGGCCATCTTACTGGTCCGATCGTGACACTCAGAGATTGCGCTTTACGAGGCGTCTCGCTCGAAGCGTCTCCCACACTCCGCGAGCCGAGAGGATCGCGGTGAACCAACCAATCGCGGCGAGCGCGAACATCGTCCACACGAAGAAGAAGCCGCCGCTTTGACGGACCACGAGCCCCTTCGAGTGGATGACGATCATCCCTGCACCAATGAGTCCGCCGAAAAGCATGATGACATAGCCCATCACGCGGTCGGGCATCATGAGCGTTCCGTACAGCCAAATGACGAAGATGACGACTGGAATGGGGTACTTGACCGATCCCTCCGCCTGCAGGAGGACGTCATGCGTCATGTGAAACGTGAAGAGCAACAGCGTGACCAACGATGCGATCGTCAGCAT